>NZ_NKUH01000024.1:0-98783 GCF_009192895.1 Xanthomonas sp. LMG 12460
CGGCAGTTGGGTAAAAAACGAAGGGGTGGGGGTGAGGGGAGGGAGCGCAAACCGCCCGACCCGATCTTGCGATAAGAGGCTTCGCCCGTACCCTCATCCGCCCCGGCGGGGCACCTTCCCCCGAAAAGGGGGCCATGGTCCCAACGGGAGAAGGGAGCAGTACACAGCCCCTCTCCCACCGGGAGAGGGGTTGGGGTGAGGGTACGGCGCGAAGCGACTCGCGATGCAGGGCAGCGCTGGCTTTCGTTGTACGCAGCGGCACCCGTACCCTCATCCGCCCCTTCGGGGCACCTTCTCCCGGTGGGAGAAGGGAGATGCGGTCTCGATGGCTGAAGCAGCGTCGCGCACGCTCAAGCCCCTCTCCCTCCGGGAGAGGGGTTGGGGTGAGGGTCCGGCACCAAGCGCGTGTTGTACAGACCAGCGCACAAACGGAAAAGGCAGCCTCGCGGCTGCCTTTTCCGTTTGTCATCCGATTCGGCTTATCCGGATCGAATTAGCCGCCAGACGCTCCTGGATCGGCACTCAGCCAGCGCACCGCTCTGCAGCGGCGCGCAGCACCAGGCTCATTCCTCCGCGAGCATCTGCGTGAGCTTCGCGCGCGCCGGCTTGGCCAGCTTCTTGTTCTCCAGCGCAAACCGGATGGTCGCCTCGACCAGGCCCAGGTGGGTCCCGCAGTCGAAACGAGTGCCCTCGAAACGGTAGGCGTCCACTTCCTCGCTCTTCAGCAGCGCGGCGATGGCGTCGGTCAGCTGGATCTCGCCGCCCGCACCGGTGCCGGTGCTTTCCAGCAGTTCGAAGATCTTCGAGCTGAGCACGTAGCGCCCGACCACCGCAAGATCGCTCGGCGCGTCTTCCGGCTTGGGCTTCTCGACGATCTGCGCGATGCGGCCCTTGCGGCCGTCGAAGGCCTCGGTGGCGACGATGCCGTAGCTGGCGGTGTTCTCGTGCGGCACGTCTTCCACCGCGATCACGCTGGCGCCGCTGCGTTCGTTGAGATCGGCCATCTGCTTCAGCGCACCGTCGCCGCGGTTCCAGATCAGGTCGTCCGGCAGCAGCACCGCGAACGGCTCGTCGCCGATGACCGACTTGGCGCACAGCACGGCGTGGCCCAGGCCCAGCGCTTCGGCCTGGGTCACGAAGACCGCGCGCACGCCGTCCGGCAGCACGTGACGGATCATTTCCAGCTGCTCGTGCTTGCCGGCACGCTCCAGCTTCTGCTCCAGTTCGTAGGCCTTGTCGAAATAATCCGCGACCGCGTGCTTGTAGCGGTTGGTGACGAAGATCAGGGTGTCGCACCCGGCTTCGATCGCCTCGTCCACGGCGTACTGGATCAGCGGCCGATCGATGATCGGCAGCATTTCCTTGGGAACGGTCTTGGTGGCGGGAAGGAAGCGGGTACCCAAACCTGCCACCGGGAATACTGCCTTGCGGATTCTCTTGCTCATCAGAGCCTTCTGGCCTCGCGTGCGGGGAATGGAACGATGGTAGCGGAGCCGTCGTGACCGTCTTGCTGACGCAAGGGCGCGAACTCCGGCATGGTCATGCGCAACACTTTCTCGATGGTGTCGCTGTCGTAATCGGCCACGGCGGCGCGCAACTGCTGCACGCCGCGCAGCACGTCCTCGCGCGAGAAGCTGCGCACGCCGGCCTCGAGGATCTTCGGATGCGAGGTGGGCCGGTAGTTCTCGTCGGCGTAGAACAGCGTCTCGTGCAGCTTCTCGCCCGGACGCAGGCCGGTATAGACGATGGCGATGTCGCGCCCGGGCTGCTTGCCCGCCAGGCGGATCATCTGCTCGGCAAGCAGGCGGATCGGCACCGGCTCGCCCATGTCCAGCGTATAGATGGCGCCATGCGACGCCGAGGCCGCCGCCTGCACGATCAGCTGGCTGGCTTCGGGAATGGTCATGAAGTAGCGCGTCACCTGCGGATCGGTGACCGTCACCGGGCCGCCCTGGCGGATCTGCTCCCGGAACAGCGGCACCACGCTGCCGGCCGAGTCCAGCACGTTGCCGAAGCGCACGGTGACGAAGCGCGTGCTCACCGCCTGGTCGTCCAGCGACTGGCACACCATTTCGGCGTAGCGCTTGGACGCGCCGAGCAGGTTGACCGGATTGACCGCCTTGTCGGTGGAAATAAACACGAAGGTCGAGACCTTGGCCGCGACACAGGCGCGCGCCACGTTCTCGGTGGCCAGCACGTTGTTGCGCACCGCCTCGCGGCACTGCCGCTCCAGCAGCGGCACCTGCTTGTAGGCGGCGGCATGGAACACCGCGTCCGGCTCGGCCACCTGCATGGCGTGGCGGATCACCGCCGGATCGCCGCAATCGCCGAGCACGCAGTCGATCTCCAGATCGGGGAAGGTCCGGTGCAGGTCGGCATGGATGGTGATCAGCGCCAGCTCGTTGATCTCCAGCAGCACGATCTTATGCGCACCGTGACGCGCGCACTGACGGCACAGTTCCGAGCCGATCGAGCCGCCGGCGCCGGTGACCAGCACGGTCCGCCCGGACAACCAACCCTTGATCAGCTTCCAGTCCGGGGTCACCGGCTTGCGCCCGAGCAGGTCCTCGATCGCGACCTCCTTGAGCTCGCCCGGCAGGTAATGGCCTTCGAGCACGTCGAGCAGGCGCGGCACGGTGCGGAACGGCAGGCCGGTGCTTTCGCAGATCGCCACCACCCGCTGCATGCCGGCCGCGTCCAACGACGGGATCGCGATCACCAGCAGCTTGGCCGCGGTTTCCTTGGCGATCGCGCCGGCTTCGTCGATGCGGCCGAGGATCGGCAGGCCCTGCAGCTTGGCGCCGTGCAGGTGACCGGCGTCGTCGACGAATCCCACGGGCTGGTAGGCACCGGAACGGCGCAGGTCGCGCACCAGGGCCTCGGCCGCACGGCCGGCACCGACGATCAGCACCCGCCGCGCGGTGTCGTCCGAGTGCGCGATTTGGTAGTCCTTCCAGGCGCGATACAGCAGCCGCGGCGCGCCCAGCAGCGCCGACAGCGCGAACGGATACACCATCAGCACCGACAGCGGGATCGCATCGAAGCGGCTGTAGGCCAGCCCCAGCACGATCGCCACCAGGCCATAGAAGCTGGCCTTGAAGATATTGAGCAGGTCGGGAACGCTGGCGAAGCGCCACAGGCCGCGGTACAGGCCCACCTTCCAGAACACCAGCCCCTGGGCCACCAGCACGATGGCGGTGTTGAGGTTCCACAGCGGCAACGGATGCTCGCCGGGGAGCATGGTGTAGCGCGCGGCATGCAGCAATTGCCAACAGACCCAGACGATGGCCAGATCGTGGACAACCACAGAGGCCTTGGGAAACAGCTCGGTAACTCGGTCGCGCGTGGAAAGCATCAGTGATCCGTGAGAGTTCGGCGCATCCGGTTGCGCAAGGCCAGCCAAAGCACACCTGCCGAACAGAACCAGGCGATCGTCAGACCGGCCTGCGTGCCCGCATCCAGGGGCCTGCCCAGCCGCGCAATTGTAATCGCGACAATGCTGAACAGACCGTAGGCGAGCGTGACGACAGTATGGCTACTGCCGGTGTGTACCCAACGCTGGTAAAAATGTTGCGCGTGCGGTTGCCACCAGCGTTCGCCGGCGAGCATGCGCGAGACGAGCGTGAAGCCTGCGTCGATGGCAAAGGCCGACAGCGGCAATGCCGGCAGCCAGGGCGCCTGTCCGCCGGCGACGAGGCACCAGGCGAACAGCGCGGCGATCAGGTAACCAAGCGCGCCGCTGCCGACATCGCCGAGGAAAATGCGCGCCCGGGGGTAGTTGAACGGCAAAAATCCCGCGCAGGCCACCAGCAGCACCCAGCATGGCCAGCGCAGCGGAGCCGGCAGCAGGCAGGCGAATCCCAGGGCGGCGAGCATCGCCTGGCTGCTGGCCAGACCATTGATGCCGTCCATGAAATTCCAGATATTGATTAGCGAAACCGTCGCCAACCACACCAGCGCGACCATCCACAGCGGCTGGCTCGCCTTGTAGACAAGTGCAGCCAGCAGGGTCGCGGCGACCGCATGCACCAGCAATCGCAGCGCCGCCGATAGCGACCGGTGGTCGTCCCACCAGCCGACGCCAGCGACCAGCACCAGGCCGGCGGCGACGGTGGCGATGCCCCCGCCGTGCTGCGGCCATTGCAGGGCCGCCCAGCCGCAGGCCAGCAGCACCGCCGCCACGATCGCCACGCCGCCGCCGCGCGGCGTGGCCACGGTGTGGCTGCGCCGCTCGCCGGGCGCGTCCATCAACTTGCGTTTGAGTGCGTACTGGCGCGACAGCCAGGTGCCGGCCGCGCTGAACACCCCGAGCGCCAAGAGCAGCGCGGCTCCTGCAATGGGCACTACACCACCGCGTAGTTGAGCAACGGCTTGACCGTGCCCCACTCCTTGCAGCTGGGGCATTGCCAGTGGTGGGTGCGCGCGCCGAAGCCGCAGCGGGTGCAGCGATAGCTGGGATTGCGCACCAGCAGCTGGTCGGTGATGTGCTTGAGATCCTGCAGGGTCGCGGTGGAATCGGCGCCCTCGGCCAGGGTCAGGTCGATCAGCGCGGACTCGCCGCGCACCGACGGCCGGTCCTTGAGCTGCCGGCCCAGGTAGGAACGCGCGGCGGAAATGCCTTCCTGCGACTCCATCAGGCGGGTCAGCGCCAGCACCGGAGCGATGCCGCGGTAGTGCTCGGTCATCTCCGACAGGAACGCGCGCGCGCCGCTGAGATCGTTGCCGCGGCGATAGCACTCCATCAGCGCCGGCATGATCTCCGGCAGGTAGTCCGGGTCGTGGCGCGCGGCGCGCTCGAAGGCGCGGATGGCGGCCTCGTCGTTGCCGTCGTCGACGTCGATGCGCCCTTCCAGGATGCCGGCACGCACCGACTTGGCATCGGCCTGGTAGGCGCGCGCGATCGCCTCCCGCGCCAGGTCGTTCTTGCCCGAGGCGCGGTAGCGGTCGGCCAGTTCGCATTCGAACTGGGCGATCAGCTTGCCCATCGGCTCGCCGGTCACCTCTTCGTAACGTGTGGCGTTGTCGATGGCCTTTTCCCAGTCGCGCTCGGCCTGGTAGATGCCGATCAGGTGCTTGAGCGCCTGCGGCGCACGCTGGTCGATCTGCGCCAGCTCGGTGAACACGGTTTCGGCGCGGTCCAGCAGCCCCGACTTCATGTAGTCCTCGCCCAGCGCCAGCAAGGCCTGCACGCGTTGCGCGTCGCTCAGGTCGCCGCGCTGGACCAGGCCCTGGTGCAGGCGGATGGCGCGGTCAACCTCACCGCGGCGGCGGAACAGGTGACCCAGCGCGACCTGAGTCTCGAAGGTTTCCTTGTCCAGTTCGGCGATGTGCAGGAACAGCTCGATCGCCTTGTCCGGCTGCTCGTTGAGCAGGTAGTTAAGGCCGCGGAAATAGGTGCTGGACAGCCGGCTGACCTGGGTATCGCCATGGCGCTGGCCGCCACGGCGGCCGATCACCCAGCCGCTCAATGCCGCCAGCGGCAGGAACAGGAAGAACCAGAACCACTCGGTCAGAAAGTCCATCGAAGATCAGCGTCCGTCCAAGGGCTGGTGGGCATGGGTAGAAACCGGCGCGACGGCCGGGGTCGCGGCGTTCGCGGCCTTGTTGGCGCGACGCAGCTTGGCATACAGGGGGATCACCAGGGCCGCCAGGACCAGCGAGGCGCCGATCAGCACGCCGGCGAACAGCGAGACGATGATGGCGATGCCGGAGGTGGTGGCGATGCTGGAGAACACGAAGTTGATCTGGATCGGCTGCGAATTGAGCGACCCGATGACCAGGCCGGCCAACAGCAACACCAGCAGGATCAGCAGTCGTGCGATCTTCATGAGCAACTCCAGCGTCGGGAGACACTAGATTAGCCGAACAGGCATGGATTCCGGCAAGCGCCGGACGCCGGGCTCAGGGCGTGTCGGATTCGACCGGGACGACGCCGCTCACGCGCTCGCGCAGCTCCTTGCCGGGCTTGAAATGCGGCACGTGCTTGCCGGGAAGCGCGACGGACTCGCCGGTCTTGGGATTGCGTCCCAGGCGCGGCGGCCGGTAATGCAGGGAAAAGCTGCCGAAGCCGCGGATCTCGATGCGATCGCCGCCGGACAGGGCGCCGCCCATCATTTCCAACAACGACTTCACCGCCAGATCGACGTCGTCCGACTTCAGATGCGCCTGCTTGCGCGCCAGGATTTCGATCAGCTCGGATTTGGTCATTTACGGATGCGTGCAGTGGGGTCGCAACCTGGCACGGCCCGGGAACACCGGGCCGTGCCAGTAACGCTGCGTGTGGCGGATTACTCGGACTTGTTGCCGTTCAGCTGCGCACGCAGCAGCGCGCCCAGCTGGGTGGTGCCGCCCGACGCGGACTGGTATTCCTCCAGCACTTCGCGCATTTCGGCATCGTCCTTGGCCTTGATCGACAGCTGCAGGGTGCGGCCCTTGCGGTCCATGCCCACGAACTTGGCTTCGATCTTGTCGCCGACCTTCAGGTGCTGGCTGGCGTCGTCGACGCGCTCGTTGGCGATGTCGCGCGCGGCGACGTAGCCTTCGATGCCGTCGGCCAGGTCGATGGTGGCGCCCTTGGCGTCCACTTCACGCACCACGCCCTCGACCTTCGAGCCCTTCGGGTTGGCGGCCATGTACTGGCCGAACGGATCCTGCTCCAGCTGCTTGACGCCCAGGCTGATGCGCTCGCGCTCCGGGTCCACCGCCAGCACCACGGCTTCCAGCGTGTCGCCCTTCTTGAAGTTGCGCACGATGTCTTCGCCGGTGGTGTTCCAGCTGATGTCGGACAGGTGCACCAGGCCGTCGATGCCGCCGTCCAGGCCGATGAAGATGCCGAAGTCGGTGATCGACTTGATCTGGCCGGACACCTTGTCGTTCTTCTTGTGGGTGGCGGCGAAGGTCTCCCACGGATTGGCGGCGACCTGCTTCATGCCCAGCGAGATGCGGCGACGCTCTTCGTCCACGTCCAGCACCATCACTTCGACTTCGTCGCCGACCTGCACGACCTTGGACGGGTTGACGTTCTTGTTGGTCCAGTCCATCTCGGACACGTGCACCAGGCCTTCCACGCCCGGCTCGATCTCGACGAACGCGCCGTAATCGGTGACGTTGGAGACCTTGCCGAACACGCGGCTGTTGGCCGGGTAACGGCGCGCGATGTTGTCCCACGGATCCTCGCCCAGCTGCTTCAGGCCGAGGCTGACGCGGTTACGCTCGCGATCGAACTTCAGCACGCGCACGTCCAGCTCGTCGCCGACGTTGACCACTTCGGACGGATGGCGCACGCGCTTCCAGGCCATGTCGGTGATGTGCAGCAGGCCGTCGATGCCGCCCAGGTCCACGAACGCGCCGTAGTCGGTCAGGTTCTTGACCACGCCCTTCAGGATCGCGCCTTCCTGCAGCTTGTCCATCAGCTGCTCGCGCTCTTCCGAGTGCTCGCTCTCGACCACCGCACGGCGCGAGACCACCACGTTGTTGCGCTTGCGGTCCAGCTTGATCAGCTTGAACTCCAGTTCCTTGCCTTCCAGGTAGGCCGGGTCGCGCACCGGGCGCACATCCACCAGCGAACCGGGCAGGAACGCGCGGACATCCTTGATGTCCACGGTGAAACCACCCTTGACCTTGCCGCTGATGCGGCCGGTGATGGTCTCGTTCTTCTCCAACGCTTCTTCCAGCTCGTCCCACACCATGGCGCGCTTGGCCTTCTCGCGCGACAGCACGGTCTCGCCGAAGCCGTTCTCGAGCGAGTCGAGCGCGACCTTGACCAGGTCGCCTTCGGCGACGTCGATTTCGCCAGCGTCGTTACGGAACTGCTCGATCGGCACGATGCCTTCGGACTTCAGGCCGGCGTTGATCACCACCACGTCGCCGCGGACTTCCACGACGGTACCGGTGACGATGGCGCCGGGCTTCAGCTTGGCCAGGTTGGCTTGGCTGGCTTCGAACAGTTCGGCAAAAGATTCGGTCATTTGAAATTACTCTAGTGGACACACGGACAGGGCGTTTTCTTCTGGAAAACAGCGACTGTCCACCTGTTAGTCGGCCCGAACAGCGGCCGGGTGTGGAATGGAAAAACCGCAGCGCGGAATTGCGCAGCGGAGCCTTTGACGCTATCGATGGAACATGGATGTTGCGGGTGTAACGAGGAACCGGTGGCGTGCACGACGCCACCAAACTGCTGCCCTGCCCTGCGTGCCGCTCAGACCGGCAGCAACTGCAGGACGCGGCCCACCACCTGATCGATGTCCATGCCGGTGGTATCGAGGAGGACGGCATCGTCTGCCGGCCTCAGCGGGGCCACCGCGCGTTGCGCATCGCGTGCGTCGCGGGCCATGATCTCGCGCAGCAGGTCGTCGAATATAACCGAAACCCCTTTTTCCTTCAACTGCTTATGCCGGCGCTGGGCGCGCTCCTCGGCGCTGGCGGTCAGGAACACCTTGTACGGGGCGTCCGGAAAAATCACCGTCCCCATGTCGCGACCGTCGGCGACCAGCCCCGGCGGGGTGCGGAAGGCGCGCTGGCGCTGTTTCAGCGCCGCGCGCACCTCGGGGATGGCAGCGATCGCCGAGGCCACCGCACCGGTGGTCTCCAGGCGCAGCTCGTCGGTGGCATCGGCGCCGTTGATCCGCACCCGCAGGCCGCCATCGGCGACCTCGTCGAAATCCACCCGGGTGTCGAACGTGCAGCGCACCAGGGCGGCGGCGTCGGAAATGTCCAGATTGGCCCAGCTGGCCGCCACCCCGACCGCCCGGTACAGCGCCCCCGAATCCAGGTAATGCCAGCCCAGGCGGGCGGCGACGATGCGGCTGACGGTGCCTTTGCCGGCCCCGGAAGGGCCATCGATGGTCAGGACGGGAGCGGGCTCGTTCATGCGGTTCCTCGGACGGGGGTCGGCGCATTGTAGCGCCGACGCCGGCCGGGCTGGCGCAAGCAGTTGAAACCATGAAGAAAACCAGGCTATAATCGCCGGCTTACTGATCCCGCGCCATGGTTTCGGCCGTGCCGCCCTCCTTCGAATCCACAAGTTTACGCCGAGGTGTGCCATGAAAGTCCTGTCCTCCCTGAAGTCGGCGAAGGCCCGTCACCGCGACTGCAAGGTGGTCCGCCGCCGCGGCAAGGTCTTCGTGATCTGCAAGTCCAACCCCCGTTTCAAGGCGCGTCAGCGCTGATCCGATCCGGCCTGCCCTGCCGCGCCGCGCGCAGCGGTGGCCGGTCGTCGACGAAAGCCGCCTTCGGGCGGTTTTTTGTTATCGAAGTTTGCTGTAATCGGCGCTCGTCCTCTGGGGAGTACACGTGATGAAGCATCGTCTGTCCGTCCTGCCGCTGCTGGCCGTGTTGGGTCTGGCCGGCGGCGCCCACGCCGAGACCCTGCTGGTCGACCGGGTCAGGGAAGAGCCCGCCGCGGCGCTGCCGACCCGCGGCCTGAGCATGGCCCAGGTGCAGGCGCGCTACGGCGCACCGCAGCAGAAGCTGGAGCCGCGTGGCGGCCAGAAGCGGCAATGGCCGACCATCAACCGCTGGGTCTATCCGGCCTTCACCGTGTACTTCGAGAAACAGAAGGTGGTGGACGTGGTCGCCAACAAGGCCGACGCCAACGAGATCGGCCCGAAACCCGCGATCCGCTGACGCCGACCCTGCGCCCGGTCGCGCGTGCGCCTGGCCGAGCACCCCAGCACTGCCGCGTCGCGGTCGCCTAGCCGCGGCGCGGCGCAAAGCTCCCGCGCCCCGCCGGTGCGGGATACGAACGACACACACCCTGGCGCGATGCCGGGCACAACCTGAGTAGTGGTCGCAATGTCTGATCGTCTTCGCCTTCCCGCCGAATGGGAGCCCCAGTCCGCCATCCTGATCGCCTGGCCGCATGCCGGCACCGACTGGGCCGAGCGCCTGGCCGAGGTCGAGGAAACCTACATCGCCCTGGTCGCGGCGATCGTGCGCTTCCAGCGGGTGCTGATCTGCGTGGCCGACGCCGACCTGCAGATCTACGCCGAGGCGCGGCTGCGCTCGGCGCGGGTGGACATGCAGCGGGTGCGCTTCGTCGAGGCCGAGTACGACGACACCTGGCTGCGCGATTCCGGCCCGATCACCCTGGCGCGCGCCGGCGGCGGCTTCCAGTTGCTGGACTTCCGCTTCACCGGCTGGGGCGGCAAGTTCCAGGCCAGCCGTGACGACCAGTTGGTGAGCGTGCTGGCCGAGCAGGGCCTGTTCGCCGACAGCGACGTGCGCCGCATCGACTTCGCCCTGGAAGGCGGCGCCATCGACTGCGACGGCGCCGGCACCCTGCTGACCACCTGGCAGTGCCTGCACGAGCGCCACCCGCAGCGCAGCCGCGAATCGCTCAGCCACGACCTGGCCGACTGGCTGGCGCAGCAGCGCGTGCTGTGGCTGGACCACGGCTACCTGGAAGGCGACGACACCGACGCGCACATCGACACCCTCGCCCGCTTCGCCGGGACCGACGCGATCGTCTACCAGGCCTGTGACGACGCCGGCGATTCGCACTACGCCGAGCTGCAGGCGATGGGCGCCGAACTGGCCGCATTGCGTACCGCCGAGGGCGCGCCCTATCGCCTGTTCCCGCTGCCGTGGGCGCAGCCGGTGATCGATCAGGGCCGGCGCCTGGCCGCGTCCTACGCCAATTTCCTGATCGTCAACGGCGCGGTGCTGATGCCGGCCTACGGCGACGCGGCCGATGCGCAGGCGCAGGCGGTGATGGCGCAGGCCTTCCCGCAGCACGAGATCGTGCCGATCCCCTGTCGCGCGCTGATCTGGCAGAACGGCAGCCTGCACTGCATCACCATGCAGCTGCCGGCCGGCCTGCTGGCGGACTGAACCGCCGCGCCTGCGCCGCACGCCGGCGCAGCACCGAGCACCCGCGCCGCCGCCACGCGTGGCGCGGGATTCATCTCCCCGGAACCTGCCGCGCGGCCATCCGCGCTACCATGCCGGTTTACCGCGAACCTTGATTCCGCAATGACCCGAACCACTCTTTCCGTCGCGCTGATCCAGGAGCGCAACCACGGCGACGCCGCGGCGAACCTGGCAGCGATCGAATCGCGTGTGGCCGAGGCCGCCGCGCAGGGCGCGCAGCTGGTGCTGCTGCAGGAACTGCACAACGGCGCGTACTTCTGCCAGCACGAATCGGTGGACGAATTCGACCTGGCCGAGCCGATTCCCGGCCCCAGCACCGAGCGCCTGGGCGCGCTGGCCAAGCGCCATGGCGTGGTCCTGGTCGGCTCGCTGTTCGAGCGCCGCGCCGCCGGGCTGTACCACAACACCGCGGTGGTGTTCGAAAAGGACGGCAGCCTGCTGGGCAAGTACCGCAAGATGCACATCCCCGACGATCCGGGCTTCTACGAGAAGTTCTACTTCACCCCGGGCGATCTGGGCTTCACCCCGATCCAGACCTCGGTCGGCCGCCTCGGCGTACTGGTGTGCTGGGACCAGTGGTATCCGGAAGCGGCGCGGCTGATGGCCCTGGCCGGCGCCGAACTGCTGCTGTACCCGACTGCGATCGGCTGGGACCCCAGCGACGAACAGGCCGAGCAGGAACGCCAGCGCGATGCCTGGATCCTCAGCCATCGCGGCCATGCCGTGGCCAATGGCGTGCCGGTGCTGAGCTGCAACCGGGTCGGCCACGAGCCGTCGCCGCTGGGCGCGTCGGGCATCCAGTTCTGGGGCAACAGCCACGTGCTCGGGCCGCAGGGCGAGTTCATCGCCGAGGCCGGTGGCGAGCCGACCGTGCTGGTCTGCGACGTGGACCTGCAGCGCAGCGAGCACGTGCGGCGGATCTGGCCGTTCCTGCGCGACCGCCGCATCGATGCCTACGGCGACCTGCTGAAGCGCTACATCGACTGACCCGCAGCGCCGTGCCGGGTCTTTGCTAGTGCAGCGCCGTTGAGTGCGGCGCGGCGCGACCCGGCCGCAGGCGCCCATGCCGATCGCGGCCGATGCCCTCACACCCCCATGCCCGCTGAGCCCCGGCGCAGCCGAGGCGCCCTCCGATGAGTGATGGAATGAACGAACTTTCCCAGGCCGACGGCGACGATGCGCTGTTCGACGGCCAGCCTTACCGCATCGTCGAACGCGATGGCATCCGCTACACCCTGCTCGGCACCGCGCACGTGTCCCTGGCCAGCGTCGCCGCGGTGGAACGGGCGATCGGCAGCGGCCGTTTCGACGCGGTGGCGGTGGAACTGGATCCGCAGCGCCTGCAGGCGCTGACCGATCCGGACGCGCTGACCAAGCTGGACCTGGTGCAGGTGATCCGCAAGGGCCGCGTGGCCCTGTTCGCCGCCAATCTGGCGCTGGCCGCCTACCAGCGGCGCCTGGCCGAGCAACTGGGCATCGAGCCCGGCGCCGAACTCAAGCGCGCAGTCCTGCTGGCGCGCGAACGGCAACTGCCGGTGTACCTGATCGATCGCGAAGTCGGCCTGACCTTCAAGCGCGCCTCCAGCCGGCTCGGCTTCTTCGGCAAGCTGAAGCTGGCCAGCGGCCTGCTCGGCGGCCTGTTCGCCTCCGACGAGGTCGGCGAGGCGGAGATCGAGAAGCTCAAGCAGGGCGACATGCTCGAAGCCAGCTTCGGCGATTTCGCCAGCGAGAGCCCGGCGCTGTACGACACCATCATCGCCGAGCGCGACCGCTACATGGCCACGCGCCTGCGCGAGGAACAGGCGCAACAGCGCGCGCTGCCGCTGGCCGGCAATGCCGAACCGCTGGATGGCGCCCCCGGTGCCGGCGTGCGCGACGTGCTGGCGGTGGTCGGCGCGGGCCACCTGGCCGGCCTGGCGCGGCACCTGCAGGGCGACCAGGACGACCCGGCGGCGCTGCGCAAGGCGCTGGAAGAGGTGCAGACCAAGAAGAAGGTGCCGTGGATCACCCTGACCCTGACCGCGCTGGTGCTGGGCGGCGTGGCCTGGGGCTACTGGCACGGCGGCTTCGCCCTGGGCACCGACCTGCTGCTGCAGTGGGTGCTGTTCACCGGCGGCCTGGCCGGCCTGGGCTGCATCCTGGCCGGCGGGCATCCGCTGAGCGTGATCGCCGGCGCCATCGCCGCGCCGCTGAAGCCGTTCCGCCCGGGCGTGCCGGCCGGGGCGTTCAGCGCCCTGGTCGAAGTGCACATGCGCAAGCCGGCCTATGGCGATTTCCTGGCGCTGCGCGACGATGCGCAGAACCTGCGCGGCTGGTACCGCAACCGCGTCTCGCGGGTGGTGCTGACCTTCCTGCTGACCAACCTGGGCAGCATGCTCGGCGTGTGGCTGGCCGGCTTCCGCATCTTCGGCAAGCTGGCGGGTTGAACACCCGCCGCGCGGCGGCGGCAACTGTCACCGCGCGGATTTCGCCTTCGTGGGAGGGACTTCAGTCCCGACGCCTCAGCAGTACGGCGTCGGGGCTGAAGCCCCTCCCACAGGTCGTCTGAAGCCTCCGGATCAGGACACCATCTGCGCAGCCATGCCGCGACGCCCACGCGCACGCCGCACCAGGTTGGCCACGCCGTTGCTCAGATCGTCCAGGATCGCGTAGATGGTCGGCAGGAACAGCAGGCTGACCACGGTCGAGAACGCCAGGCCGCCGGCGATGGCGCGCGCCATCGGGTAGTAGGCCGGGCCGTCGCCGAACATCTGCGTGGTGGTCAGCGAGATCGGCACCATCGCCAGGATCGCCGTGCCCATGGTCATCATGATCGGGCGAAGGCGCTCGCGCGAGCCTTCGATCAGCGCCTCGGTGCGGCCCAGGCCGCGCCGGCGCAGATTGTTGATGTGCTCGATCATCACGATGCCGTTGTTCACCACCACGCCCATCAGCACCAGGATGCCGATGAAGGCCATGATCCCGAAGCTGGTGCCGGTGATCCAGAACAGCCAGAACACGCCGAACACCGAGAACAGCACGCCGCTCATGATCGCCACGGGAAACAGCAGCGATTCGAACATCGCGGCCATGACCACGTAGATCATCACCAACGCGATCAGCAGGTTGAACAGCATCTGCTTGCTGGCCTGGTCGTCGTCCTGGCCGTCCGCGCCGTCGAAGCTGTAGCGGTAGCCGACCGGAAAGCTGACTGCGTTGAGGGTGTCCTCGATCGCCCGCTTGGCCTCCGGCGCGGTGACCTTGGCGCCGAGGTTGGCGGTGATGGTCAGCGTGGTCTGCCGGTTGGTGCGGGCGATCTGGGTCGCGGCGGCACGCGGCTGCGTCTCGACCAGGCTCAGCAAGGGCACGCTGCGCCCGTCCTGGGTGCGCACGTTGAAGCTGTCCAGGTCTTCCGGCGAGGTCTGCTCGGCACCGGCGAAGCGCACCCACACCGGCACCTCGTTGTCGCCGTGGCGGAACTCGCGCAGCGACGCGCCGCGCAGCGCCAAGCCAACGAAGCTGGCGACCTGCTCGGCGCTGAAGCCGAACGCGGCGGCGCGCTCGCGGTCCACCCGCACCGCCAGTTCGGCGCTGCGATCGCCGCTGTCCACGCGCACGTCGCGCAGCTCCTTGCGCCGCGCCAGCAGCGGCACCACGTCGTCGGCGAGCGCGCGCAGCGCCTCGGTGGAATCGCCGACCAATTGCACCTGCACGGTCTGCCCGCCGCCGTTGCCGCCATCGCCGCCGTTGCTGTTGCCGACGTGGAAATCCACCCGCGCCGAGCGCGGCAGTTCCTTGCGGATGCGTTCCATCAGTGCCGGCAGGTCGCGGACCTGCTTCAGATCGACGGTGAGCGTGGTGCTGCTGCCCTCCTCCTCGCTGAACCAGGAATACACCTGGGTCACGTGGTATTGCGCGCGGCGCGCGTCGATGAAGCGTTCCAGCCGGGTCACTTCCTCGGCCATCTGCTCGCGCGTGTAGGCGCCCTTCCACTGGTAGCCGATAAAGACCTGCTCGCCGCCGTCGCCGCCGAACATGTCCTTCTTGGTCTGCAGCATCGGGATCACGCTCAGCGCGCTGATCAGCACGATCGCGCACACGCTCCAGCCACGGTGCGCCAGCGACCAGGCCAGCACCCGCGCGTAGCGGCGCTGCAGGCGCGGGATCAGCCCGTGTGGGGAATGCAGCAGCGCCGGGGTGCGCATGCGCGCCGACAGCATCGGGATCAGGCTCACCGCCACCAGCCACGACGCCAGCAGCGACACCGAGATGGTGATGGCGATCTGCGACATGAAAATGCTGATGTTGTTGGTCTCGCCGAACAGGTTCGGCAGGAACACGATGCAGTGGCACAGGGTGCCGGCCGACAGCGCGATGGCGACGTTGCGGGTGCCGAGGATGGAGGCGCGCTGCGGCTGGTCGGGCATGCGCTCGCGCTCCTGGTAGATGCTCTCCACCACCACCACCGCGTTGTCCACCAGCATGCCCACCGCCAGCAGCAGGCCCATCATGGTCAGGATGTTGAGGGTGACCCCGGCGAAATACATGAAGCCCAGGGTGATGGCGAAGCAGATCGGGATCGCCAGGGTCACCATCAGGGTCGACGGCCAGTGCCGCAGGAAGAAGAACAACACCGTCACCGACAGCAGCAGGCCGACCGCGCCGGCTTCGGCCAGCTCCGCCAGCGACGAGGTCACCGCCTTGCCCTGGTTGTCGATGACCTTGATCTGCACGTCGCTCAGCGCCGGCTGCTTGCGGATCTGCTCGACCTCGGCCAGCACCGCGCGCGAGACCTCGACCAGATTCGCGCTGCGCTCCTTGAACACGTCCAGACCCACCGCCGGGCGCCCGTCCAGGCGCCGGCCGTAGCTCATCCGGGTCGGCTTCAGCCGCACCTCGGCGATGTCGCCCAGGCGCAGGCCCTTGGCGTCGATGACCAGGTCGCGCAGCTCCTGCAGGTCGCGCAGTTCGCCGACCGGCTGCACCCGCAGGCGCTGGCCGTTGTCGTCGATCTGCCCGGCCGACAGCGAGAAGTTGAGCTTGCCCAGACGCTCGCTGAGCTGGTTGAGGCTGAGGTTGTGCGCGCTGAGCCGGTCCGGGGCGATGGCGATCTCGACCTCGTTCGGTGGCGCGCCGGACACCGACACCTTGGCCACCCCGGGAATGCGCTCCAGGCGACGCTTGAACTCGCGATCGAGCATGTCGTACGCGCCGGTCAGGTCGGCTGCGCCGGCCAGGCGCACCTTCAGTACCGGCTGGTCGCTGCTGGACCACTTGAACACGTTGTAGCGCCGCAGGTCGGCCGGCAGGTCGGCGCGGATCGCGTCGATACGCTCGCGCGCATCGGAGGCGGCGATGGCGATGTCGCGGTCCCAGTCGGAGAACTCGATGAAGATGTTGGCGCCGTCGGCGGTGGCGGTCGAGCGCATGCGCTTGATCCCGGTCATCGTCGCCAGCGCTTCCTCGGTCGGCCGCACCAGGTTGCGCTCGACCTCGTCCGGGGTCGAGCCGGTGTACGGCAGCTGCACGAACAGGAACGGCGCGGAGATGTCCGGCAAGGCCTCCAGCGGCAGGCGGAAGGCGGCGATCAGCCCGACCACCACCAGCGAGACGAAGCACATGATGGTGGTGACCGGACGGCGGATGCTGAACTCGGCGACGCTCATGCCGGCGCGCCCTCGCCGTCCTGCAGGCGCTGCTCGCCGTTTTCACGTTGCCGCGCACGCCGCCCGCGTTCGGCGTAGTACGCGTCGGCGCGGCGGTCCAGGCGGTCGTAGACCACCGGGATCACCAGCAGGGTCAGCAACGTGGACACCAGCAGTCCGCCGATCACGGTGATCGCCATCGGCGCGCGCACCTCGGCGCCCTCGCCGCTGGCGATCGCCAGCGGCAGGAAACCGAACAGCGTGCACAGCGTGGTCATCACGATCGGCCGCAACCGCGAGCGTGCGCCTTCGATCAGCGCGGCGCGCTTGGCCACGCCCTCCTCGCGCAACTGGTTGACCTTGTCGATCAGGATGATCGCGTTCTTGGTCACCAGGCCCACCAGCAGGATCAGGCCGATGAACACCACCACCGACACCGGCTTGCCGGTCAGCAGCAGCGCCAGCACCGCGCCGACCAGTGCCAGCGGGATGGTGAACAGGATGACGAACGGATGCAGCAGCGACTCGAACTGCGAGGCCATCACCAGGTACACCAGGAACACCGCCAGGCCGAACGCGAACAGCAGCGAGCGCGCCGACTGCGCCAGTTCCTCGCCCTGCCCGCCGATGTGCATGCCGACGCCGGCGCCGAGCGGATCGCGCGCCACCATCTCACGCACCTCGCGCACCGCCGTGCCCAGGTCGATGTCGCGCAGATTGGCCGAGACGATCGCCACGCGGATCTGGTCGGCGCGGTGGATCTCGCTGGGACCGGTGGTGGCGACCACGTCGGCGACCGCGTCCAGCGTCACCGGCCGGCTGCTGCCCGGGTTGACGATCAGCCGGCGGATGCTGTCGACGCTGGCGCGGTCGCTCTGCTGCGCGCGCACCAGCACGTCGATCTTGCGGTCGCGGAAGCTGTAGCGGGTGGCGACGTCGCCGCGCACCTTCTTCACCACCACGTCGGCGATCTGCCGGGTGGTCAGTCCCAACGCACCGGCACGTTCCTGGTCGAAGCGGATCTGGATCTCCGGAAAGCCCTCCTCCACCGTGGATTTGACGTCGGCGAAGTGGCCGTTGCCGCGCAGCAGCGCCGCCAGCTTCTGCCCGGCGTGCTGGATGGTCTGCAGATCCTGGCCGCGCAGTTCGATCTCCAGCGGCGTGGAGAAACTGAACAGCTCCGGCCGGCTGAAACCGACCTGCACGCCCGGATGGTTGCGCATCGTCGCGCGCATGCGCTCGCTCTGCTGCGCCTCGAACTGCGCGCTGCCGCCGCCGGCCATGGCGATGGTCAGCTTGCCGATGTTCTCGCCGCTCTCGGTGGGGTTGGCGTCGAGCCGGGTGCCGCTGCCGCTGACCCCGTACAGCGCCTGCACGCCCGCGTCCTTGCCGTGCACCTCCTGCAGTTCGCGCACCAGCGCATCGGTCTGCCGCAGCGGCGTGCCGGCCGGCAGCTTCACCGTCATCTCGAAGCGGTCCTGCGCCAACTGCGGGATCAGGTCGGCGCCCAGCAGCGGCGCCACCGCCAGGGTCGCGGCGAAGGCCAGCGCCGCCAGCCCCAGCACCCAGCCCGGACGCGCCAACGCGCCCGGCAGCAGCCGCAGATAGCCGCGCTCGGCCAGCGCATACGGCGCCATCGCCACATCGCTGGCCTTGCGCATCACCGGCGCGACCACCGCCACCGCACCGCGCCACAGCCGCACGACCAACCAGGCCACGCCAAAGAACACCCCACGCACCGCCGCACCTGCGCCGCGCCGGCTCCAGGCCAGCGGCTTCAGCCAGCCGCGCCGCGGCTGCCAGTGCGGCGGCGCCGGTTCGACCGGGAACGCCAGCGGCGCACGGCCCTTCAGCGAGCTGAGCATCGGGATCAGGGTCATCGACACCACCAGCGAGATCGCGATGGCGATCGCCACGGTCAACGCCTGGTCGCGGAACAGTTGCCCGGCCACGCCCTCCACGAACACCAGCGGCAGGAACACCGCGATCGTGGTCAGGGTCGAGGCGACCACCGCCATGCCCACCTCGCGGGTGCCGACGATCGCCGCATCCAGCACGCTCAGACCGCGCTCGCGCGCCTTGGCGATGCTTTCCAGCACCACGATCGAGTCGTCCACCACCAGGCCAGTCGCCAACGCCAGGCCGCCCAGCGACATCACGTTGAGGCTCAGGCCGAGCCGGTCCATGAAGAAGAACGTGGTCACGATCGACACCGGCAGCGACAGCCCGATCACGAACGTGCTCCACCCATCGCGCAGGAACAGGAAGATGATCAGGATCGCCAGCAGGCCGCCGATCACCGCATCCTTCTTGACGTCGCCGATGGCGTGTTCGATGAAGCGCGACTGGTCCTCCAGCGTGGTCAGTTCGGCGTCGGCGGGAATCTGCGCCTGCAGTTGTTCCAGGCGCTTGCGCAGCGCCGCCGCGGTGGCCACGGTGTTGGCGTCGCCCTCCTTGTAGATGGCCAGTTCCACCGCCTCCTTGCCGCCCAGGCGGATGATCGCCTCGCGCTCCTTGTAGCCCTGCCGCACCTGCGCCACGTCCTTGAGCCGGATCGGCATGCCGCCAGCGACGGTGGTGGTGGTGCTGGAGGTCGCGCTCTGCGCCGCCGACGCCGCCGCAATCGCGGCTTCCGAGCCGGTGGAGGCGGCGATCGCATACATCTGCTGCAGGGCCGCGTCGGCCGCGTTGCCGCCGGCGCCCTGGGTGGTCAGCAACAGGTTGCGAATCTCGTCCAGGTCGGCGAACTGGTTGACCGTGCGCACCAGGTAGCGCTGCGTCCCCTGCTCCAGGCGTCCGCCGGAGAGATTGACGTTCTCGTCCTTGAGCCGCGCGATCACCGTGTCGATCGGCATGTTGAGCTGCGCCAGCCGCTGCTGGTCGATGTCGACCTGGATCTCGTCCTCCAGCCCACCGCCGACCTTGACCGCGGCCACGCCCGCCACCGGCTCCAGCTTCTTCTTCAGGTCCTCGTCGGCGTAGCGACGCAACTGGGTCAGCGCGCGCACCGCCTCGGCGTCGGTGTGCGCGGCGGTCTTGCTCGACAGCACCAGGCGCATGATCGGTTGGGTGGAGGGATTGAAGCGCAGCAGCACCGGCGCCTTGGCCTCCAGCGGCAGCGACAGCGCCTCCATCTTGTCGCGCACCTCCAGGCTGGCCTGGTCCATGTTGGTGCCCCAGGCGAACTCCAGCACCACGTCGCTCTGTCCGGTGCGCGAGACCGACTTGAGCTTGCGCAGGTTCTTGACCACGCCGACGGCTTCCTCCACCGGCTCGGTCACCAGCGTCTCGATCTCCGACGGCGCGGCGCCGGCGTACTCGGTGCGCACGGTCAGGGTCGGATAGCTCAGGTCCGGCAGCAGGTTGACCTTGAGCCCGTGCAGCGCGATCGCGCCGAACAGCAGCATGGTCAGCGTGATCATCGCGATGGTCACGCGGCGGCGGGTGGCGAATTCGACCAGGCCGCCACCGTGCGCGGCGGCGGGCGCAGGCGGTGCGTGCGCGTCGGAATCGGCGCCGTGCATCAGCGCGCTCCGGCGGTGGTGGCCGGGGCGGCTTCGGCCACCTCGCGCTGCGGCGCGATCACCTGCACGCGGCTGCCGTCGCGCAGCGCGACCTTGCCGGCGGTGACCACCTGGTCGCCGGCCTGCAGGCCCTGACGAATCTCCACCCACGGCCCTTCGGCATAGCCCAGGGTCACCGGCACCCGTGCGACCTTGCCGGCGACCACGCGGAACACCGCCGGCTCGCCGTCGTCGAGCAGCGCCAGCCGCGGCACCACCAGCGCATCGGCGCGCTGGTCGTAATCGATGCGGATGCGGCCGAACATGCCGGGCTGCAGCGCCTCCGCCCCTTCGTCGAAGGCGCAGACCACGCGGAAGGTACCGCTGCCGGCATCCACCACTGGCGCGATGCGGTCGACTCGGCCGCGGAACTGCTTGCCCGGCAGCGCGTCGGCCAGCAGGGTCACCGGCTGCCCGGTCTTGAGCGTGGCCAGTTCGCGCTCGGGCACGTTGAGCGTGGCCTCCAGCCGCGAATCGTCGACGATGCGGAAGATCGGCGTATTGATCTGCACGAAGTTGCCGGTCTTGATCGAGCGCGAGGCGATCACTCCGGAGATCGGCGCCACCACCGTGGCATAGGACAGTTCCAGCGCCGCCAACTGGTGTTGCGCGCGCACGTTGGCCAGGTCGTACTTGATCTGGTCGACGTCGGCGGCGCTGACCAGTTGCTGGCCCACCAGCTGCTGCGAGCGGCGGTAGTTGTTCTCCAGCTTGCGCAGTTGCGCCTCGCTCTGCGCCAGCGCCAGCCGCGCGCGGTCGGGGTCCAGCCGCACCAGCGGCTGCCCGGCGCGCACCTGCTGGCCTTCCTCGGCCAGCACCGCCAGGGCCACGCCGGAGGTCTTGGCCACCACCTGCGATTCGGCGCGCGCCTCCAGCGCCGCCGTGCCGCTGTAGCTGGCCGCCACCGCACGGCGGCTGGCCGCCGCCACCTCCACCGGCACCGCCTCCGGCGCCTTTTCGCTGTCGGCGGCCTTGGCCTTGGCCTCCGCCGCTGGCTTGCAGCCGCCGAGCAGCAGCGTGGTGGTGACCAACAGCGCGGCAGCGCAAGTGGCAGTGCGGCGCGTGAGCGGTCGCGTCATCGTCGTGTCCTTGGTGGATGGCGTGAATGGTGTTGTAGATAAGTAGATCACCAATCGACGTCGTGCCGAATGCCCCAAAGGTCACGGGTCGCCCACCGCCGCCAGTTTCGGAGCCGCGAAAGGTGAGGCTATACTCGGGCCGTTCCGTGTTCCCCCACGCCGGAACCCCAATCCGTCCTCCGGACCACGAAACCATGCGCACGCAGCCGCTAGCCGCTTGTTTTGCTCTGGCCGTACTCGTTTCTGTTGGGGCCGCCCCGGCGATGGCGCAGACCGCGCCGGCGCCCGCCGCTCCCGCCGCCGCAGCCGCGGCACCCGCGCCTGTTCAGGGCAACGCGGCCAACGGCCGGGTGCTCACCTACACCTGCCAGGGCTGCCACGGCGTCACCGGCTACAAGAACGCCTATCCCAGCTACCGCATCCCCAAGATCGGCGGGCAGTCGGCGCAGTACCTGACCCAGGCGCTGACCGAATACCGGCTCGGCAAGCGCAAGCATCCGACCATGCAGGCCCAGGCGGAAAGCTTCTCCGACCAGGAGATCGCCGACATCGCCGCTTTCCTGTCCACCCTCAAGTAGGCCTCCCATGCCGAACGCCGCGCACGCCTTGCGTCCCGCCCTCGTCCTGCTTGCCGCCCTGTGCCTGGGGGCCTGTTCGCAATCGCAGGTGGAATCCACCAGCAAATCCGCCGGCGACCCCGGCCACGCCAGCGGCGAGCACGGTTCCGGCTCCTCCGCCGGCCTGCCCGGCGGGCGCATCGACGCCGGCGACAAGCTGGCCCACGCCAAGGGCAAGGCCACCGGGCAGAGCTGCATCGACTGCCACGGCGCCAACGGCAACGCGCCGATCGACCCGACCTATCCCAAGCTCGGCGGCCAGTACGGCGACTACCTCGCGCACGCGCTGCAGGCCTACCGCGGCGGCACCCGCACGCATCCGCTGATGAGCCCGCAGGCAGCGCAGCTGAGCGACCAGGACATCGCCGACCTGGCCGCCTACTTCGGCTCGCGCAGCAGCCAGTTGCGCGATTTGCACGGCGTGAACTGAGCGCCTTACGCGCAGGGCACCACGCACGCCGTGTGACGCGCGTGGCCGCCTGCACCAGGCTACGCCGAGCAGCGGCGACGGGACTGCGCACAGCGCGCGCTCCGGATGCGACACCGTCGACGCGTGACCAGCTCGCCGCCACTTTCGCGTGGTGCGCGATCCGGTGTCGCTTCGACCCTATCCAACGACGTGAGGCACACACGCAAGAGCGGCTTCAGCCGCTCTTACGAAACAGCACGTCGTGCGCGACGGGTTGTTTGGTGCTGCCTTTCAGCCGCGATGAGCCCTCGCAGGCAACGCCGTGCTACCTGAAGCCATCCACTTGGACCAAACCGCACCCGGTCCGCGTGTGCCGCAGCTGGTGATGTGCGGCGCCCGCATGTGTGAGCGGGCGGGTACCCCGCCACTCAGCGACTGCCGTTGTCTTCCTGCAGCTCGCGTTTGAACGGCACGTTCGGCGGCGGCCGCGCGCCAGCCGGCTGCTCGTTGAGATTGGGGTCGGTGATGCTGCAGCCGCCGCCCACCTGCAGGATCGAGACCACACAGGAAATGCTGCTGGTGGTGCCCGGAATCGGGATCTTCACCGACTTGATGCCGCGCCGCACCCACTCTTCCAGCAGCGTCGCGTTCGGCAGCCAGTACTTGTCGAACGAAGTCGGCGTGTAGTCGTACGGCGGACGTTTGAGCCACTCGCCGGCCTTTTCGATGCGCTCGCGCGTCCAGGTGTCGGTCTCGGAGCCGGGTGCGCTGCGCGCCGGTGCCTGGTCCTTGCCGCGGCCATCGGCCAGGCGCACGCTGCCGTCGGCATTGAACAGGCCGCCGCCCTTGCTGGCGCCGGCACCGGCATCGCCGGGGCGGTTGCGTGCGGCCGCACCCCAGTCGTCGCCGCGCTGCGGCGTGGCCCAGCCGCCGTCACGTGCGACCGGCGCCGGACCGCTGCCCGGGCTCGCGGCCTGGCTGCCGGGCGGCGCGGTGCCGGCCGCGGGCGCAGTCGGCTTGGCAGTCGCACTGGCCGCAGCGCCGGCCGGCGCCGGCTGCGGGGTCTGCGCGCTCGCCGGCGTCGTGTCCGGGCTTGCGGCCGGGGCAGCCGCCGGTGCCGGCGTGGGTGCGCTCGCGGTGGCGGTGCTCGGCGTCGGCACTTCGATCTGCCGCACCTGCGGCACGTCCGCACTGCGCAACACCGGCGTGGGCGTCGGCGTGCGCAGCTGTGGTGCGGGAACCTGCACCTGCGGCAGCGGTGCCGGCACTTCCCGTTCGCGCACCTGTACCTGCGGTGCGACTGGGCGCGGCACCGCGATATCGCGCGGCCGCAGTTGCGCCACGCTCGGCACGTCGGTGACCACTTCGACCTCGCGCACCGGCACCTGTACGTCGGGCGGCACCACCGCGCGCGGTGTCGGCACCGGGACACGCACGCTCGGTGGCGGCAGCAGTACGAAGTCGCGCGTGGGCGTCGGCGTTTCGGTCACCTGCAGCGGCTGCTCCGCTGGCGGCGGCGGTGGCGCACTGGCCGTATTCGGCGCGGGCACCGGCGGAGCCGGCTCCGCGGCAGGTGCAGGCGCGGGCGCTACAGCGGCCGGCGGCGTCGGGCGCGCACGCGACACGGCGCGCTGTGCACGCGGCGGGGTCGGCGACGTCGCCTCCGTGGATGCGGCCGCCTCGGCCGGCGCCCCACCGCCGCTCTCGGCGGGCGTGCCGCGGCCGACGAATTCCACCTGCACGCGTCCAGCCTGGTCCGCATCGGTCAGCGGCGGTAGCCAGCGCACGAACGCCACCCACAGCAGGAAGATGGCGAACAGCAGATGCAGCAGCAGGCTGAGCAGCACGGCGATGCGCCGCCACCAGCGCTGGTCGTACGGCGCCGGATCCCAGTGCTGCCACCACAGCCGGCGGAACGCCTGCCACAGCGGCAAGGCCGGCAGGCGCAGGATCGCCGGCGGCTGCGCCGGCGGCATCGCAGCGATCAGTTCGGGGGCCGCGAACGGCCGCGGCAGCGCAGGCTGCGCCGCGATCCAGTGCGCCCATGCATACGGTAGGCCGGTGCGGCGATCGCGCAGCAGCTTGCGCGGCGTGCGCGCCAACAACACATCGAGGATGTCGGCGGCGCGCGTCACCGGCAGCGAAACGTCAGGCGGCCGAATCGCGCGGGATGTAGGGAGCGCTGCCGCTGTCGTGGTCGGTGGCGTCGCGCACCGCGGTCACCCCCGGCACGCGGCCCATCAGCGTCTTCTCGATGCCCTGCTTCAAGGTCACGTCGGCCATGCCGCAGCCGTGGCAGCCGCCGCCGAAGCGCAACAGCACCACGCCGTCGGCGGAGACTTCCTGCACCGCCACGCGGCCGCCGTGCTGGGCCAACTGCGGATTGACCTCGTTCTCCACCACCCAGCGCACCCGCTCCACCAGCGAGGCCGCCTCGCCCGGGGCTTCGCCCTTGATCTTCGGCGCCTTGATGGTGAGCTGCTGGCCGGTGCCCTGGGTGACGTAGTCGATTTCGGCGCCGTCGAGCCAGCCGACGCTGTCGGCCGCCACGTACAGGGTGAAACCGTCGCAATCGATCGCCCATTCGTCGCCGGCCAGGTCCGCCGGCTCGGCGAACTCCAGCCGCGCATCGGCGCGCGGGGTGCCGGCATCGACCGCGCTCAGGCGCACGCCCATGCCGGGCACGGCCTCGCGTTCGAGCAACTTGCGGAAATGGGCCTGTGCGTTGTCTGAGATCTGGATCATGCGGGTATTCTAGACCCTTCCACGCCCTGCGCTCATCGCGGGCGGTATCTTGACCGGCCCTGTCCGTTGCACCGCAGAGACCTTCCATGAACGACCTGATCCCGCTCGCCCAGGCCCATTGCTCGCCCTGCAAGGGCAGCGAATACAGACTGACCCAGGCGCGCCTGGCCGAACTGCTGCCGCAGGTGCCGGGCTGGGAAGTGGTCGAGAACGGCAATGCGATCAGCCGCACCTTCCGCTTCCCCGACTATTACCGCACCCTGGCCTTCGTCAACGCACTGGCCTGGATCGCGCACCGCGAAGACCACCACCCCGACCTGGGCGTGCACTACGACCGCGTGGTGGTGCGCTATTCCACCCACGACGTCGGTGGCCTCAGCGAGAACGACTTCATCTGCGCCGCCAAGGCGTCCGCCCTTCCGGAATGATCACGATGACCGCCACCGCCCGCCATCTGCTCCCCCTGGCCTGCCTGAGCGCCGTGCTGCTCAGCGCCTGCGGCCAATCCCAGCAATCCCAGCAACACACCGTGACCCAGCCGCCGACCGAGGTCGCCGCGGTGAAGACACCGCCGCCGGACTACCCGATCGACGTGGCCTGCGCCGGCATCGGCGGCACCGTGGTGCTGAAGGTGGTGGTCGGCGTGCAGGGCAAGCCCACCGAAGTCGACGTGGTCACCGGCAGCGGCCAGGCAAAGCTCGACGCCTCGGCGCAGGAAGCGGTGCGCGGCTGGACCTTCAATCCCGCTACCCGCAACGGCCAAGCGGTGCCGTGGACCATCCAGGTGCCGGTCAACTTCAATCCGCCGCAGCCGCGCCCGGACCGGTGCTTCGCGCTGGACGCGCAGGCGCACAAGGCCGGCTGAGCCACGGGCGCGCACCGCGCGCCTTCACGCGACGCCCGCACCACGCCGGGTCTGATCGACGCCTCTTCCTCGGAGCCGCCGGCGCATGCTGGAGATCCCGCTGCACAATGTCCTGGTCGCGCTCGCCGTGACCCTCGGCGCCGGCCTGGCCACCGGCCTGGGCAGCGTGCTGGTGTTGTTCAGCAAGGGGCCCAATCCGCGCCTGCTCGCCTTCGGCCTGGCGTTCTCCGCCGGCGCGATGGTGTACGTGTCGCTGACCGAAATCCTCGGCAAGTCGATCGCCGCCTTCAGCGATGCCTTCGATCCGCGCCTGGGCCAGGCCTATGCCACCCTGGCGTTCCTGGCCGGCATGGTGCTGATCGTGGCCATCGACCGGCTGGTGCCCAATCCGCACGAAAGCCTCAACAGCCGCGATCCGCTGTTCCGCGACGACAACCGCGCCTACGTCAAGCGCGTCGGCCTGCTCACCGCGGTGGCGATCACCGCGCACAACTTTCCGGAGGGTCTGGCCACCTTCTTCGCGACGCTGGAGAGTCCGGCGGTGGGCATGCCGCTGGCCTTCGCCATCGCCGTGCACAACATCCCCGAGGGCATCGCCATCGCGGTGCCGGTGCATTACGCCACCGGGCGCAAGTCCTATGCCTTCGCCGCCAGCCTGCTGTCCGGCCTGGCCGAGCCGATCGGCGCGCTGATCGGCTACGTCGCGCTGGCGCGCTTTTTGTCCGAGGCGGTGTTCGGCGCGGTGTTCGGGCTGATCGCCGGGGTGATGGTGTTCCTGGCCCTGGACGAATTGCTGCCGGCCGCCAAGCGCTACGCGCAGGGGCACGAGACGGTATACGGCCTGGTCGCAGGCATGGCCACGCTGGCGCTCAGCCTGGTGCTGTTCCGCCTGTCCGCACCGGTCTGATGGCAGCGGCCGACGCCGGCTGAACGCGCGCTCGCTGGCCTGCGCGAGCGCGCCGCGCAGAAAGGTCGCAGACACCCAAGGCGGCGCATGCTGCGGCCACCTTCGCCCCGCTCGATGAGGTGTCGCATGGATCTCCGTCCCCTGCCCCCGGCCAGGCTGGCCCTGTTCACCGCACTGAGCGTGGTGGCGCTGGGCGCCTGCCAGCGGCAGGACACGCCCACTCCTGCGGCCCAGGCCGATGCGCCCGCCCCGGCCGCGGCACCCGCACCTGCCCCCTATGTGGCCCCGACCGCCGACCAGCTCTATCAACTGGTCGCGCCGATCGCGCTGTTCCCGGACAAGCTGCTGGCGCAGACCCTGGCCGCCTCGGTGTACCCGGACCAGGTGGTGTCCGCGCAGGATTGGCTGCGCAACAACCGTACCCTGTCCGCCACCGACCGCCTGCAGGCGGCCGCGGCGCAACCCTGGGACCCCAGCGTCAAGGCGCTGACCGCCTTCCCCGACGTGGTCGACCAGTTGGCCGGCAACGGCGACTGGACCCGCGCGCTGGGCGACGCCTATGCCCACGATCCCAACCAGGTGCTGGACGCGGTGCAGGTGATGCGCCAGCGCGCGCAGGCGCAGGGCCACCTGCGCAGCACCCCGCAGCAACGCGTGCAGGTGGTGCAGCGCACCGTGGTGGAACCGGCCCCGGCCTACGCCGACGCGGTGCCGCCGCCGACCCGCACCATCGTCATCGAACCGGCGCAGCCGGACGTGGTCTACGTGCCGCGTTACGACCCCGACGTGGTCTACGGCGCACCGGTCAACGTCTACCGCGAGTACCGCTATCGCCCGCCGCGCCCCTACTACGACACCGGCGACCTGGTCACCGCCGGCATCATTTCCTTCGGCGTCGGCGTGCTGGTCGGCGACGCGCTCGAACACCACCACCACAGCGTGTTCGGCTGGCTGGAACCGGCGCCGCCGTGGCACAGCTGGGGCTGGAACAACTGGGGAGTGAACTGGAACGCGCCGCCGTCGGTGCCCAACTACGTGGTCTACCGCAACAGCGTGTACGCGCCGCGCACCACCATCATCAACAATCACTACGACAACCGCAGCTACGTGCACAACGACTACCGCGGTGCGCCGCCGCCGGTCGCGCCGATGGGCGGTCCGGGCGGGCAGCAGGCCTTCGCTGGCGCGCGTGCGCCGGCGGGCGCCGCGATGGCCGCCGCGGCGATGGCGGCGCGTGCGCCGGCAGCGGCGTTCGGACCCGCGCGGGCCCAACCCCCGGCGATGCCGCAGACCATGCCGCATTTCACCAGCCAGATGCTGCAGGCCGGCCGCCCGGTGGCAGCGATGCCACCGCCGGTGCAGCGCCTGCCGGCTCCGGGCACGCCAGCGGCCATGGCCGCCGCACGTGACCAGCGCCTGCTGCCCGGTTTCACCCAGCATGCCGCGGCTCCGCAACGCACCGTGGCGATGGCCCAGCCGAACGCGCCGCGCGCGGCTCCGGCGATGCCGGTCCCGCAGTTCCATGGCCGCACGGTACCGCAGGCGCTGACGCCCAGCCAGGCGCCGCGCGAGGCCATCGCCAATCGCGGCATGCCGGAAGCGCGCTTTGCGGAACCGCCGCGGCGCGGCGACCCGGGCATGCAGCCGTCCGGTTTCGCCCGCGAGATGGCACGCACGGAGCCGCCGCGCCAGGCACTGCCGAGCGAAGCCCCGCGCGCGCAGGCCTGGCATGCGCCGGCGCCCGAGCGCGAGGCGCGCGCGCCGCAGATGCCGCGCGAGGCGATGCGTGCGCCGATGCCGGAACCGCGCCAGGAGCAGCGTCAGGAACAACGCCAGGAGCAGCGCGTGGCCCGCTTCTCCCCGCCACCGCGCATGCCCGAGCCGCGGCCGGCCGAGTCGCATCCGGCACAACGCCCGGCACCCGCCCATCACGACGGACATCACGACCACGACCACCACGAAAGCTGAGCACGATCCGGGGGCGGCCACGATGCCGCTCCCGGGTTCAGGAGCCTCGCCTCAGCCGAGGCGGTTCAGCGCTTCGGCCAGTTCGTCGGCCAGCGGGGCATTCAATAGATAAGGCGTCTTGCCGTCGTCCAGGCTGAATTCCAGCGAGGCGGCATGCAGGAACAGGCGCTTGAGCCCGATCTGCTCGCGCAGGCGCTTGTTGACCGCCGGATCGCCGTACTTGTCGTCGCCGGCGACCGGATGCCCGAGGTGCTGGGCGTGCACGCGGATCTGATGGGTGCGACCGGTCTCGATCCGCACCTCGCAATAGGAATGCCCGCCACGCCGCTCCAGCACCCGGAAGTGGCTCAGCGACGGCTTGCCGGCCGCGTTCACCTGCACGTGGCGCTCGCCGCCCTGGCGCAGGCCGATGTGCAGCGGCGCGTCCACGCTCATGGTGCCGTCGGGCATGCGCCCGACCAGCAGGGTCAGGTAGCGCTTGCTGATGCCGCGGCCCTGGACCCGGTCGTCCTCGCGCATCAGCGCCTGCAATTCGGTCAGCGCCGAGCGCTTCTTGGCCACGATCAGCAGCCCGGAAGTGTCGCGGTCGAGCCGGTGCACCAGCTCCAGCGACTGATTGGGACGCAGCGCACGCAGCGTCTCGATGGCGCCGAAACTGATCCCGCTGCCACCGTGGCTGGCGACGCCGGATGGCTTGTTCAGCGCCAGCAGCCGCGCGTCCTCGTAGACGATCGCCGCCTCCAGCCGGGCCATGAACGCGTCCGGCGGCGCGCTCTTCTCGCCTTCCTCGGTCAGCCGCACCGGCGGGATGCGCACCTCGTCGCCGGCCTCGAGCTTGCGCTCGGCCTTGGTGCGGCCGCCGTTGACCCGCACCTGGCCGCTGCGCATCAGCTTGTAGATCAGGCTGCGCGGCGCGCCCTTGAGCTGGCCGAGCAGGAAATTGTCTACGCGCTGTCCGGCCCTGTCTTCCGGGACCTTGAGAATGCGCACCGCGCTGGTCGCGACATCGCGCGGCTTTGGAGGGATCGGGGGGGAAGTCATCAGGCAGTTTATTCTGTTACACTCGGGGGGCGAGATAAGGGTTTGATTTCGTTGGAAGTTAGTTGAGGGCCAGAAGCCCGGCTTACGACGATTCCGGCACAGTGCGCGACCACCGCCCCCGGGGCGGCCATGTTAGCGGCTCACCGGCCTACCCGGCCATCGCCGGATGCCGCAAGCGTCCGCGCTGAACATGCCCCGTGCGGCGCCCAGCCTGGCTGGAGTCGCCGCCGGTCCTGAACCACCTAAAAGCAAGAAGCGCTCCCGCGGCTCGCCGTGGTGTCGTAGCGCTGGAAACCCAAGACGCCCACCCCGCGCCTGCGCGATGGGCGACGAAGCGTGACCAGAAGCGAAACCCCATGGCGTTCCGCGCGGTAGCAGCGCGAGGAACGCAACAATGAAGCGAATGCTGATCAACGCCACGCAGGCAGAAGAACTGCGTGTGGCCATCGTGGACGGCCAGACCCTGTACGACATCGACATCGAGCAGCCGTCCAAGGAACAGAAGAAGTCCAACATCTACAAGGGCCGCATCACCCGGCTTGAACCCTCGCTGGAAGCGGCCTTCGTCGAATACGGCGGCGAGCGCCACGGCTTCCTGCCGCTGAAGGAAATCTCCCGCGATTACTTCCAGGCCGGCGTCGACCACAACAAGGCGACGATCCGCGAACTGCTGCGCGAGGGCCAGGAAGTCGTGGTCCAGGTGGACAAGGAAGAGCGCGGCAACAAGGGCGCGGCCCTGACCACGTTCATCTCCCTGGCCGGCCGCTACATGGTGCTGATGCCGAACTCGCCCAGCGCCGGCGGCGTCTCGCGCCGGATCGAGGGCGAGGACCGCGCCGCGCTGAAGGAAGCGCTGGACAAGCTGAACATCCCCGACGACATGGGCGTGATCATCCGCACCGCCGGCGTCGGCCGCGATGCCGAAGAACTGCAGTGGGACCTGGACTACCTGCTGCAGGTGTGGAAGTCGATCGCCGAGGCCGCCCTGGCCAAGCCGGCGCCGTTCCTGATCTACCAGGAATCGCGGCTGATCATCCGCGCCCTGCGCGACTACCTGCGCGCCGACATCGGCGAGATTCTGGTCGACACCGCCGAGATGTACGGCGACGCCCAGGAGTTCATGCAGCAGGTGATGCCGCAGAGCCTGCGCAAGCTCAAGCACTACACCGACGACATCCCGCTGTTCAACCGCTTCCAGATCGAGTCGCAGATCGAGGCCGCCTACGAGCGCAGCGTGCGCCTGCCGTCCGGCGGCTCGATCGTGGTCGACCAGACCGAGGCGCTGACCGCGGTGGACGTCAACTCCTCGCGCGCCACCAAGGGCAGCGACATCGAGGACACCGCGTTCCAGACCAACCTGGAGGCGGCCGAAGAGGTCGCGCGCCAGCTGCGCCTGCGCGACCTCGGCGGCCTGGTGGTGATCGACTTCATCGACATGGCCTCCAACAAGCACCAGCGCGAGGTCGAGAACCGCCTGCAGAACGCGCTCAAGTACGACCGCGCGCGGGTGCAGATCGGCCGCATCTCGCGCTTCGGCCTGCTGGAGATGAGCCGCCAGCGCCTGCGTCCGTCGCTGGGCGAATCCAGCCAGATCGTCTGCCCGCGTTGCGACGGCCACGGCCGCATGCGCAGCGTCGAGTCGCTGTCGCTGTCGATCATCCGCGTCGCCGAGGAGCACGCGATGAAGGAGAACACCGGGCAGGTGCTGGTGCAGGCCCCGGTGGAGATCGCCAACTACCTGCTCAACGAGAAGCGCCGCGCGCTCAGCGAGATCGAGAAGCGCCACGACGCGCCGATCGTGATCGTCGCCGACGAGCAACTGCACACCCCGCACTACGAAGTGACCCGCCTGCGCGAGAACGAGCTGGGCGAGGAAAGCACCAAGCCCAGCTACCAGCGCGGCACCCCGCGCAAGCTGCCGGTGCACGCGCTGACCAAGGCGCAGCTGAACATCCCGGCGCCCGCGGTGACCAATGTGAAGCACTCGCAGCCGGCCCCGGTGCGCGAAGTGGTCGAGGAACCGGTGGCCGCACCGGCACCGGCGCCCGTGGTTGCGCCGGCCCCGGTCGCACCGCCGGCCACCGGCGTGGTCGGCTGGCTGAAGCGCATCTTCGGCGCCGGCGACAGCCCGGCCCCGGCCCCGGCCCCGGCCGAGCCGGCCCAGCGCCAGCGCCCGCAGGACGGCAACCGCAACCGCAACGACCGTGGCGATCGTCACGACCGCAATGCGCGCCGCGACGGCAACCGCAACGGCGGCCAGGGCGGCAATGCCGCGCGTGGCAACGGCAACAACGGCAGCGGCAACGCGCGCCGCGACGAGCGCCGCGCCGGCAACGGCGCCGCCGCGCCGGCCGGGCAGCAGAACCAGCAGCCCAAGGCGCCGCGCAACGAGCAGGCCGCGCAGCAGGCCAAGCCACAGCAGCAGCCGCAGCAGCCCAAGCCGCCGAAGCAGCAGCAGCCGCAGAACCCGCCGCGCCAGCCGAAGCCGCAGCAAGAGCCGGCGCAGGCCGCCGTGCAGGGCGACAAGCCGCCGCGTCAGCCGCGTGCGGAGGAGGCCGTCGCCAAGCAGCAGGCCGCACCGGTCGCCACCGCACCGGCGACCCCGGTGCAGGACGCCACTACCCTGGCCGCCGCCGCGGTCGCCGGTGGCGCGATCGCCGCGTCGCAGGAACCGGCAGCAGCCGTCGACGCGGCAGCCGCCGCACCGGTGCAGCCGGCGCAGACCGCGGCAGCAGCGAGCATCGATGAACGCGAAAACGCCGCCGAAACCGCGCAGGCCGTGCCCGCCGGCGAAGGCGCCGAGGGCGAGGACGGTACCGGCGATGCCGGCGGCCGCCGCCGTCGTGGCCGTCGCGGTGGCCGCCGCCGTCGCCGTGGCAATGGCGAAGCCGGTGCTGCCGGCGATGCCGCCGGCCTGGACGATGCCGACCTGGATGCCGGCGACAGCGACGGCGAAAGCGCGTCGGCGCCGAGCCGCAGCCAGCCGGAGTTCGACTTCGACGACGACGGCACCACCGATGCCGCTCCGGCCAAGTCGCAGCCGCCCGTGCAGGAAAAGCGCGAGCCGCAGGAGAAGCGTGAGCCGCGTCGCGAGCGTCCGGCTGCTGTCGGTGCACCGGCACCGGCCGACGTCGCTGCCCAGGCCCCCGCGCCGATCACCGCCGACCCCGTGCCTGCGCCGGCCACCGCACCGATGCAGCCGGCCGCCCCCGTCGAGGCCGTGACCGCATCGCCTGCGCCGACCGCGCCGGCCGCTGCAGCCCAGGGCGTCAGCGATGCCGCCGTGGCCCACGCCGACACCGTGGTCGCGGCCGCACCGGTGGCGGCCGCAGTCGCCGAGACCAAGCCGGTCGCGCAGGAAACCGTCGCCACCGAGCCCGCCGCGGCACCGGCCGAACCCGCAACGCCGGCCGTCGCGCCGCAGCCGCAGGCGGTCACCACCGCCATCGAGCAACCGACTGCCACCGCCGCCAAGGCGCCGGTCGCCGAGCCGGACGCGGCGGATGCCACGGCCACCGTCGAGGATCCGGCGGGCGTGACCACGCCGGCGGCAACCACCGTCGCGCCGAGCGCAGCGCCGGCCGCCACGCCCACCGCTCCCGCGGAACCGCGTGCGGAAGACGCTGCCCCGGCCAAGCCAGCCTACGCGCCAGTGCAGACCACCCTGCTCGACGCCTTCGCCGAGGCGCCGGCAGCGGTTCCGCACAGTGGTCAGTCAGCGGCCGCAGCGTCGACCGAGGCCGCATCGGTCACGCCGGCACGCGACGACAGCGCAACGTCCGTCGCTGCTCCGGCGACGCCGGCGCAAGCGGAGATCGCGGCTGTGGACGAGGCGGCGCGGAAGGAACGTGCTGCTGCCGCGGCGCAGTCCGCAGCGCCTGCGCCGCATGGCGCGGACAAGGCGGACAGCGACGAGCACAAGGATCGCGGCTGATCCCCGCCCCTGCCGTTGCAGCATGAAAGAAGCGGCCTTCGGGCCGCTTTTTTTTGGTGGACGCCCGTGAAGCGTTTCCATCGCTACGACTCAAGACGATCGTCTGCACGCGTACTGTCTTTCGCGCGTCCTGTTCGGCGCAGCAGCAGTGGCTTCCCCTCCAAAGCCACGGCAACACTCGCTTTGCCGTGACTCGACGAGCTACACCATCACCTCGCAGGAGCGGATTCAGCCGCGACGGGGCTTTCCCGATGCGCCGAAGCCGCGCCTGCGAAAACACGCGATGCGTGGAGTACGTGCTGCGCGGAAGGCTACCGAAGTGTCTTGAAGACCCACCACCACATGCACGTCCGCGTCGTTGTGCGCTCGCTGCAGTCGTGAGTGATGTATCGGCGCAGAGCACGCAGTCCCTACTCCACCGCTTTCGCCAAACCCAGCCATTCCGACCGCGGCACGCGCCAGTGCCGGGGGCGTCGGCGATACCCACGGACGCAGGTTCGCAATCGAGCCACTGCGAGCAGGTCCGCATGTTGGCGCAAGCACAACGCAAAAGCGGCCCGAAGGCCGCTCTCGTGTCAGCTCGGCAGGAATCGCCGACTACAGCGGATGCGTCGGATCCAGCAAGCCGTATTGCGTGGCCAGGCGCGCCAGGGCGATGTTGTCCTGGATGCCGACCTTTTCGAACAGCCGCGCCTTGTGCGTGTTGACGGTCTTGGCGCTGAGGCTCAGGCGCTTGGCGATGTCTTCCTGGCGCAGGCCGCGGGTCAGCAGCAGGGCCACTTCCAGCTCGCGCGGCGACAGTGCATCGAATGGGGAACCGCCGCCTTCCAGATTGGCCAGCGCCAGGTTCTGCGCGATGTTGGCGCCGAGGTAGCGCTTGCCCATCGCCACGTCGCGGACCGCGCGCAGCAGCTCCTGGGCGTCGCCGGCCTTGCCGACATAGCCGGAGGCACCTGCCTCCAGCAGGCGCTTGGGCAGCGGACCGTCTTCCAGCACCGAGACGATGATGACCTTGGTGCCGTGGTCGCCCTTGACGATGCGCTCGGTGACTTCCAGCCCACTGACGCCGGGCATGTGCAGATCGCACAGGACGATGTCCGGCTTCAGCTGCCGGATCTGCGGGAGCGCATTTTCGCCACTGTCGGCCTCGCCGACGATCTCGATATCCGTTTGATTCGACAGGATCAGCTTCATGCCCGTACGGACAAGAGCGTGATCATCGACCAGAAAAACCCTGATGGCCATCTCGTATAACCCCAACGCAGCGGATACCGCACCATCCAGACTATCTGCGTGAATTATTCAGGGCAATACGAATTTGTAGACAAACGAAGACGCTTCACGGAGTGCTCATCTGCACTTCGCGAAACGTCATCGTGTCGTCATCAAAACCCTGCCGAGCTTACTCAAGGCTCGGCACGCAGGGTCGAGTGACCTGCCAGCGCTCTCCCCGTAAGGCACGCGACGGTCCCTGCGTCAGGCCGAGGCCAGTATGCTGGTGCGGCGGGAAAAGCGTTATCAGGACAATCCTGATCTCACGTCAGAATTATCTGACCCTCCCCCTTCCCGCTTCCGGACACCACCCCGCTGCGGATCCCGGACAGGCCCGGCGAAATTTTCCGACACTCGCGTCGGAAATGGCCGATGCGACCTCCACACCCGGCGCAGCCACGACATGCCTGGCCGCCTGCGACACACTGCCCGAGTGAACACGATCCGTCCCTACGTCATGCAGGACCGCGCCGCCTGCCTGGCGCTGTTCGACAGCAACGTCCCGCAGTTCTTCGATCGCAGCGAACGCGCCGGTTTCGACCGCTTCCTGCAGCACGACACCGGCGCCTGGCACTACCTGGTCGTCGTCCGCGCGGGCGCGGTCATGGCCTGCGGCGGCCACGCGCTGCGCGCCGACGGCCGCGTCGCCAGCTTCGGCTGGGGCATGGTCGACCGCCGCCTGCACCGCCAGGGCCTGGGCCGCGCACTGACCGAGGCCCGGCTCGACGCCTGCCGCAGTGCCGGCGTCGCGCGGATCGAACTGGACACCAGCCAGCACACCCAGGCGTTCTACGCGCGCTTCGGCTTCACGGTCGAGCGCGTGGTCGCGAACGGCTACGGCGCGGGGCTGGACCGTTGGGACATGGCGCTGGACCTGGACCGCACGCGCGGCTGAAACGGATCGCGCCTCAAGAAGTCGCCGTCAGGCGGCCAACGCGTAGCGGCGGCAGTGCTCCAGATAACCGGCTTCGTGATGCCCGGCGAGCGCGACCACGCTCTCCCACAGCCACGACGGCGTGTCGATGGCCTTGCGCCTGTCGGCATCCAACTGTTGCAGCCACGCGGCCCGCGTCCTGGGCTTCATCTGCCGCGCATGCGCCTTGCCGACGACGAAGGCGAGGTAGCGCGCCGAGCGCACCGCCTCGACGTGATTGAACTGGTCGACTTCCAGTTTCAGGTCGCGCGGCGAGAGTTCGCGAATGAACAGCGAGCGGCCCAGCATGTGCACCGGCATCATCCTGCTGCCCAGGTAGGGCGACAACGCCCGCGCGGCGGCGGTCACGCGTTCGGCGTTGTCCGCCGGCATCCGTGCACCGGGCGCTGCCGGCGCGATCGGGGCGACCGCCTCCTTCAGATCGACCAACGCATAGGACCAGTGGCCCTTGCCGGTCTTCAGGCCGACGATCGCCGCGTAGCGCAGCAGGCCGAGCGAACTGCAGCCCTTCATCCAGTACGCGGCATCGACCAGGCGCACCTCGCGATCCTTGGGCTTTCCCTTCAGCGACAGCACCATCTGCGCGACCGCCGGATCGGCAAACAACCGCTCCAGCGCCTCGCGCTCTTCCGGCGCCAATGCCCAGAACTTCTCGCCCAGCGGGATACGCGGCTCCACCGCCTGCAGGCGTTCCTTGGCCAGATGCCGCCAGCGCCGGCCGAAGGCCTCGCGGCGGATGCTGCGCACGGTCTCGGGTTCGGCACCGGGGTGATCGCGGGTCGGATCCTCAATGGCGGCGCCATAGCCGTCGATCATCGCCTCCATCATCCGTGCCGTGGTGACGCCGGGCAGGTCCGAGCCGCGTGCCGCGGTGGCCAACGACAGGCCCAGGCGGATCAGATCGTGCGCAGGATTGCCGATCACGCCCTGGTCGAGGTCGCGGATCTGGATCTCGACGCGCCCCTCGCCGTCGGCGACCGGGCCCAGGTTGCCGAGATGGCAGTCGCCGCAGATCCAGATCGCCGGTCCCATCGGCACGCGCCGCGCCGCCGGCGACGCTGCCAGCCATTCGTAGAACTTGAGCGTGTTGCCGCGGACATAGGCGTGGGCGGAGCGGGCCATCTTCAACGTGCGTTTGCGTTCGAGGATGACGGGGCGTTCGGCGAGGCTGGGCATCGAAGGTCGGACCTGGAGCGGATGGCGTGGGGGTCACGCGCGGCGGCGCAGACGCTAGCAGAGCCGAACGGAATGGTCCGTGCACGGCAGGCACCTGGACAACATACGCAGTGATCGCGGGGATCGCGCGGCCACGCACCGCATGCAGGCGCGGTGGCGGCGTGCGATTGCATAGGGTTTGCTGCTTCTTCTGCCGCCGACGCGCGTGCCTGCGGCGGTCGGATCCAGCCTCTCCGCCGCCTCCTGCGTGACCAGGCACGCGCCAACGGCAGCGCCCGGCGTCGACGTCATCTTAATTACGTCCCCGGCTATGCTCCGCGCACCTCACATAACTTAGGGAGAAGTTCATGCGTCTGACCATGCCGGCAACGGTTGCTGTATGTGTGCTGCTCGCCGCCTGCAGCAAGGGCGGCGACAAGAACGGCGAAAACGTCGCGATGTCCAACGCCTCGGTCGCCGACGTGGCCAAGGTGCAGGCGGCCAAGCTGCAGCCCGGCCAATGGGAGATGCGGATCGAGCAAGTGAGCAGCGAGACCAGCGGCGGCTCCGGCAACATGCCGCAGATGCCGAAGGTGCCGCCGAGCACCGCCAAGGTCTGCCTTACCGCCGAGCAGATCAACGATCCCACCAGCCTCTTCGGCAGCGCCTCGCCGATGCAGAAGAACTGCGTGTACGACTCCTTCAGCATGAAGGATGGAAAGATCGACGCGAAGATGCATTGCACGATGGGCGACATCAAGGTCGCCGGCACCAGCACCGGCACCTTCAGCGCCACCGAGATGGCCTCCGAATCGCATTCCGAGATCACCGGCCTGCCGGGCGGCATGTCGATGAAGACGCACATGAAGATGGACGGCAAGCGCCTGGGCGAGTGCCAGCCGGGCGATATCAAGGCCGGCGATACCAAGGCGCCGGCTGCCGGCTGAGCGCGCCTGTCCTGATGCCGACGCCCAGCGTCGCTTTTGGAAGCATCCCAGTCCTGTTCCAAGCGCCGCGACGGTGACCCGTCGCGGCGTTTTTCATGCGCGGGCGTCCGCGCTTGCCGCGGCGCGATCCACCCTCCGACCAGTTGCCTGCGCAGCGAGGCACTGGCCTGTTCATACCTGGTTGCAGGCCGATCGGCCGAATGTACGCCTCCAGCGACAGCCGCGTCGCTCCTTGCGTCCTTGCCGTGCCGCCCCACAACGAACAGGAGACACCCATGCGCAACACCCTTCTGGCCACGATCATCGCGCTGGCCGCAGTACCCGCCCTGGCGAGCGCACGCACGCCGGCGCCGGACTGTCACGCGATGATGCTTGCCACGGTGAAGGACGACATGCAGAACACCTGGAACAAGGGCCAGACCTTGCCGGTGGACATCGCGCGCGACACGCCGTCGGGCGGCGCGTTCTGCACGCATGGCGGCAGTTGCCTGCCGCGCAAGGTGGCCGGCAAGGAGGCGGTTCGCCTCACCGATTGCAAGATCGGGCCGTCGATCGGCGACGGCGACTACCGACTGGTCGCATCGCCGCATTCGCACAAACACTGAATCTTCGACTTGCGCCACGAGCGCCGACCATGAAACTTCCATTGCGACTGGCGGCGCTGTGCTGCCTTGCGTTCGCCTGCGTGTCCGCGGCGAACGCGCAACCCACGATCCGTGTCGCGGTCTATCGCGGCGCAGCCGGCTGCGACGATTGCTCAGAAACCGCCAAGGAAGCGATCGAGGCACTGAGTCCGCAGTACAAGGTCGACATCATCGGCCCGAAGGAGGCGCAAGACGTCACGCCCGCCACCCTGCGCGGCTATGCGATCTATGTGCAACCGGGCGGCGGGCAGGACATTCCGGCCGCGCTGCAGGCGATGGGCGAGCGCCGGATCGCCGCCATCCGCGACTTCGTCGCGCAGGGCGGCGGCTATCTGGACCTGTGCATGGGCGCCTATCTTGCCGATGACACCAACATGGGCCTGATCGGCGACGATCTCGATGGCGAGGTCGGCCGACCCGGCTTCCCCGTCACCACCATCGATGAGGAGGCCGTCGCGGTTCGCTGGAAGGGCCGCCCCGACAGCGTGTTCTTCCAGGACGGCCCCTACTTCCCGAAGAGCACCCAGGGTGGCTTCCGCGCGCTCGCCACCTACGCCAATGGCGATGTGGCCGCGGCGCGCTACGGCTTCGGCCGCGGCACCGTCGTGCTCAGCGGTCCGCATCCCGAGGCGGACCGGAGCTGGTTCGAACAGGCCGAGATCCCGCTGGACAGGATGCCCAGGACGCCGGTCCTGCAGGCGCTGTTCGACGAGTTCGCCCTGCCGGCGTCGCAGCCCTGAGTCCATCGGTGCCGACCGCCGTCGGCTGACGCGTCACCGCCCGATGCGGATGGCTCGGGCGGCGCGGGCTACTTCAACGCCCGCCAGCTCCGACCGGCACGGAAGGCCCGCTCGAGCGTCGCCGCGAGCAGGCAGATCTTCAGCGTCTGCGGCAGGAGGCCGTCGCCCGGGTCGCTAGGCGTGCCCAGCACCACCGACAGCTGATTGGCGATCGTCTGCCACACCACCTGCGGGTGCGGGCCGATCAACCGGGTCAGTCCCATCCAGGCCCAGGCCGAGGCCCAGTCCAGGGCGCGATACAGCACGATCAAGGTGACCAGGGCCGCCAGCCCGGTGGCGCCGGCCAACTGCACGCTGTTGGCCGCAGCGCGATAACGCGAAACGGTGCCCGCCCAGAAATGGCCGATGAAGTCGCGCAACCACGTTGGCAGCTTCCGCCACAGCCCCAGCGTGCCGTCGACCTTGCTCGACCACTTGCCGGGCGCATTCCATTCGGCGTTGTGCACGTCGTAGCGGTAGATCAGCGCGGCCAACGCCAGCCAGACCACCGGCAACAAGGCCGAGAAGAAGATCACCACCAGCGTGTCCGCCACGCCCGGCGGCGCCTGCTCCACCGCGCCCGGCAACGCGGCATGCGCGACACCGATGGGATGGCTGATGCCCTGCCACAGTTGCTGGCCGAGATCGGCGATGCGCAGATGCGCCAGCCAGCGGAACACCCCGCCCTTCCATTCGGTGAGCACGTACATGCCGACGAAGGTCCAGCCGGCCTCGCACAGCACGATCAGCACGTTCCACGCCGGATGCGCGCTGCGCTGCTTCTGTTTTTTCGCGCCGCGCCGGATCAGCCACAGCAACGCCACCGACGCCGCCAGCCACCAGCCGCCCGACACCTCGAACAGCGACCCGCGGTAGGTCGGGTCGAACGGATTGAACTGCCCCAAGCCCTCGCGTCCGTAGGCGCGGATGGTCTCGCCGAGAAACCCCCAGGCGGCGTAATAGGCGAAGAACGGCACCAGCGCCTGCGAGACGATCGCCGACAGGCGACGCCAGCGCGCCCTGCCCTCGTCCTGCGCTGTCGTCGCGTCGGCCTGGTCGGCCAGCGCCGCACTGGCGATCCCCGGCAAGGCCGGGCGCAGCGTTTCGAACAGCAGCACGAAGATCACCAGCTTGACCAGTACCACCAGCGTCAGCGACAACAGACCGGCGAGCCGATTCTGGTAGCCGATCCACACCGCGGCCTGCAGCAGCAGTTCGTTGAGCAACACGCCGGCCAACGCCACGGCCAGCAGTTGCGGCAGGTAGCGGCACCACAGCCGCAGCGTGTCGCCGATCAGTCCCAGCGGCCCGCCGCGCAGCGCCAACTCAGTCATGGCCTTGCCCCCGCGCGAAACGGAGGTAATGTGGGCGACCGCCGCGCGTGCTCATGGTGAGGTGCAGCTGCGCAGCCACCGCACGCGGCACCAGGTAGTAGCCGTCGATCGCCAACGGCACGCCCGGCTTGGCCGCGGACACCGCCAGTCCATCGCAGGCCACGCCGGGCGACTCGCCAGGCTTGGCCAGGGCACGCTGCAACAGGTCCGGCACGGTATCGATCGCGGACCAGGATCGGCCAGTGCTGTCGATCAGTTTGAGCGTGCAATCGTTCCACTGCGCACCGGCGGCGCCCGGCAGCAGCGCCAGACGCGTGCGCACGAAGGTGCGATCGGCGGGCAGCCCCGCCTCGAACGGCAGCACGTCGACCGACGCGAGGCGAACGGCGGCACCGTCGTAGTCCACGGTCTGCGCCATCGCCACATCCACCGGCCGCCATTCGCGCGCATGCAGCAGTTCCCGCAGGTCGCGCCAGCCGGTCGCGGCCATCGTGCACGGCACCAGCACCACCAATGCCGCCAGTGCGAGCCAGCGCATGCGCCGCTCGGAAACGGCCGGGGTCACGTCGCGGTCAGAGGCGTGCATGCAACGCATCCAGATCGAGCACATCGGTGACCGCCGTTGCGGGCGGGAGCGGCGGATAGCGCACCTGCGCCTCGGCAGTCAACTGCGGGTCGCGGTCCTCCGACAGCAGCAGCGTGCCGCCGGCCCTGGCGAGCGCGGTCGGCAGTTCGAACACCAGCACGTCCTTGCGCTCCAAGCCGGGCTGCAGGGTCTTGATCGACGACAGCACCGCATCGCCCATCTCCGCGCGGCCGCTGGCGCGGTAGCGGCGGCCATCAGGCGTTGCCCAGACCCGGCCGTACACGCGCGCGGTCGCGCGCGCGACCTTCGACCGCACCGGCACCACCAGCCACACGCCGCCGCTGTCGCGCTGCTGCAGCGCGCCCGCCGCCTTGAAGCGGATCGTATGCGCGAGCTGCGGCGTGCCGGCATTCACGGCCAGATTGTCGGTCTGCACCCAACTGCCCGGCGCTCCGGACACCGCGATCGGACCGGTGATGCGTTCGTAGCGCGGCATCGTCCAGCGCATCCCGGCAAGCAGCACGAAGCCGAGCAGCAGGACCGCGATGGCGGCCAGCCGCTTCACGGTTCACCCGCCTGTGCGCCGGCACGCGCTGCGCCAAGCGGCAACTCCACGACGCCGACCGGATGCGGATCGGTCCATATCGGCTGCGCGTAGAGATTGTCGAAGGCCCTGAAGGTCCTGGCGGTGATGTCGAAGCGCACGCGCCCAGCCACCTGTTCCGTCGCCTGATAGGTCCAGACCAGGGCAATCTGTTCCGGCAGGCCCGGTTGCAACTCGGTAGTCGCCGCGCGATCGCGCACGAGATAGGCGGTCGGGCGTACATCTGCGCCGCGCGGCGGCGCCTTCAACGCCACCGCCTGCACCAGCGATCCGCTGGTCTGCGTGGTGCGATTGGTGGCCTGCAGATACAACACGATCGCCTTGCGACCGTCGCGCGACACCACCTCGCCATCCGGTAACCGGTCGCTGGTCTCCACGTGGTCGAAGCGCAGCGACCACTCGCCAGCGGCCACGTCCTTCCCAGACTGCAGCGCGGGCGGCACCGGCACGTCCTTGGCCTCGAACAACCCGATGCCCCACCCCACCACGATCGCGGCGATGCCACCGATCCCGGCCAGCATCCGTGTCCGCCACTGTCCTAGAGATGCTTTGCTCACCAAACCGGGTGACCCTTTTGGAAGCTCGGCCGGACGGTAGCACCGGGTTGCGAAGACGTGCAACCCGCAACTGAATGAAGAGAAACATTATACCGTCCGCACTGTGGATCCTACTTCCAGACCACCTTGCAAATGCTCCAAGCGAGAGACAAGGCGCTTATCGCGGATCCCACGACGCGGGTGCCTATTCTGAGCGCTTGAAATCGGGGCTAACGTCATCTCGCCCGAGGGCCGATGGGTGCGCTTTCATCAGCCACTCGGCCACCAGAAGATTCGGTAGCCAGCATAACCAGGCAATCGCCCGATAGGCCACGACAAATTCGATGCCCAAGACAAACGTCGAGAAAGGCAGGTAAAGACGCAGCGTTACCGCAGACAGGGTCAAGGCGAACGAGCGCATCATCCAGCGCCGATGCTCAGCCAGCCGACCTGTCAGAACCTTACGCAGCGCGATGGCCGTTGTCGCCATCCACGCGATTCCAAGCGCACCGAATCCCGCGCCAGCGACAGGCCCGGTGGATATCCCGGCAGCAAGAAACACGGCGGAGAGGCCTCCGACCATGCAACCCGCGACATACACGCGTCCGGTCGCCCGATGCCACCCTGGGTGACGCAGACGAAGCCGGCGAACGAACTGGAGGGGCCCACAGAGCAGCGCCGTCGCGGCGCTGGTCGCGTGCACGATCAACCAGGGATGCACGTGCCGGTTGGCTGCGACCCCAGGTGGCACCGGACCTCGGTCGAACAGATAGCGATAGGACAGCAGGGCGACCGTGCCGCTCAATACAGCGAGCACGCCCCATGCATAGCCCGACCGTCTGGATTTCGCTGTCGTGCTTGCCTGCGACCGATACGCCGAATGCATCATGCTGCCCCCTGGAGTGACAAATGCGGCCATGGGCCGGACTTCAAGCCGCGGCATGTCCGCCGCGCCCTTCAAGTGCAACACTATCGGTGCCGGGCAGCCGAGCCCATGTTCGATCGTCGAAACATCTGTCGCTATCGTCCAGACATGACCGACCCGCTTTCCGACATCCTCACCCTCGTTCAGCTCGACTCGTATGGATTTCGCGGGTTGGACGCTGGAAGCGACTGGGGACTGCGTTTCCCACCAGCCGACGGCATCCGATGCTTTGCCATCGATTCGGGGGAATGCAGGATCGTGCTGCAGGACGCCCGCTCTCATATCGCCTTGGAACCGGGTGATGTGATTCTTGTGCAAGGAGGAGCCGCCATGCAGCTGTATGCGGGCGCCCCCGTGACGTGGCAGGACGCCATCTCGTTCCTGACACAGGTGCCGCCTGGCCACGTCGCTGAACTCAATGGCGGCGGGGTGTGTCGAGGCATCGGGGGTTTCTTTTCGTTGCGCGGCCAACATGCTGCGGCCATCCTTTCAGCGGTACCGCCGGTGGTCCACATCCGGTCTCAAGATCACAAGGCGGCGCTTCAAGCCAGCGTACGGCGCCTCATCGTCGAACTGCGCGAACCTCGGCCAGGCAGCGATCTGCTCGCTGGACACCTTGCGCAGGCGCTCTTGATCGAGGCCTTGCGCGCCCATCTCGAGACAGGCCAGCAGCAGATGGGATGGCTGGCCGCGCTCGGCGTGCCCGCACTGCATCGTGCCCTGACGGCCATGCACGCGAACGTCAGCCATCGGTGGACGGTCGCAGAATTGGCCGCCGCCGCACGGATGTCGCGCTCCAGCTTCGCCGCACATTTCGAGCGCGTCACCGGCGAGACGCCGATGGATTATCTGACCCGGTGGCGCATGGCCCTGGCGTCTCATCGTCTGCTGACGTCGACGCTGTCGGTCGGTGCGATCGGGATGTCTGTCGGTTACTCGTCTGAAAGCGCGTTCGCGGTTGCATTCAAACGCAACTTCGATGCATCGCCCAGCCAGTATCGCGCGCAATCAATAGCGGCCAAGTTCTGACGCTGTGGGTGTCTTAAGGACGCAAACACTGCTTAGGTCCCACCGCCCTAGATCAACGCAGGCGTCCCACCCTTGGACTCCGCAAACGCCATCACGCCTTGACCGCCAGTGTGGCGGAGAGAGTGGGATCGGATCACCTTCGACCCAACCCCTTCAAACCGTTGCAGAAAGCCTGCTGGGCAGGTTTCCTTTCAATGTTTCCTCGATCATAGCCGCTTGCTCAGCCCGATTGCCAGGACTCGCACATGCCCAGCACATAACGGCCTCCCGGCCGACACGGCTGGCGGGACGGACACCTATAACAGGCCGACAACACCCAACCTTCTTGGCCCCCGCGCGCCGCTTGGATTCCTAGGCATTGAAACTCAACTTCCAGATCTGTGAACCAGCGCAGATTCCGTCTCTTGCCAATCTGGGACGAAGTGCTTCGATGTGAAGACCCTTACTCGGAGCTTCAGAGATCCAATGCCCGCCAACGTAGAACTTCGCATCGCCAGCCGCCTTCTTCCTGCCCTGATGGCTCAGAGCGAAACCCGAGATGTCGCCCAGCGCGAAGTTGATATCCAACATGCCCTCGATGTGGCGGCCGCGCTGATACGCCGATTTGCCGCGTCCCCTGCCGGGCAAGCGCATCAGACCTATATGCCCAGCCCTGGAATGCGACCCGCGCCACGGGCTGCGACCGTGAGTCGGGATCAGGTGCCGCCGACGTTTCCATCGCAAGAGGAATGGCGCAAGGCACGCGGGCTGGACCCGGCTCCCTCCCCTCGAAAGCCCTCTGGACCGGCGATCCACTGAAAGACAAAGCCCCGCAGATGCGGGGCTCGTTCATTCAATGGAGGGTTGGCGGCCGCGGCTTCAAAACGGGCACAGGGCCGTCCGCAGCAGCCGGCGGAATGGCCTGGCGCTCAAGAACGAACTGTGACGGCGAAGGCAAGCCCTCCAGCTCGACCGCCTTGCGGAGGATGTCCGCATCCACCTCTGCCAGCGCCTCAGCCGACCCGCGCAAACGCGCCTTCTCTAGCTCCGTTGTCCGCTGCTCAAGGGCCGCCAGACGGCGCTCACGCCGCTGGGTCCATTCGGGCCGCGAATAGCCGTTGGTTCCCATGGGGTAGTCGGTGTTGAAGCGCTCCCATTCGTGCTGAGCTAGGTGATGTAGGCGTTCAGCCCTGCCCAGCGACACCAATCGCAAGGCACGCCCCAGGATCGCCGCTCGCAATGCCCGGACCTGAAGAACCGCTTTGGTGATCCACTGCCGCAAGGGGACCGTCTCCCCAGTCTTTGCCAGTTCGGCGTGGGCCCACTGAAGCCCGGCGTGGATGCGCTGGGTCGACAGGTCCGCCCTAGCTCGCGCGATGTCCTGAAGGTCGCGCAGGGCCTGAGCCAAGCGCTCGGCGAGGCTGACGGGGCGCTGGCCTTCGGTTACTTCGTGGTGGCGGCCCAGGACCTGAGGGAGCCGCATCCCGGACACGCCTCGAATCTCCAATCCACGAGCCAAGCCTTGCATGGAGGGCGGTCGGCCACCTAGGTCATGACCGACCGACGCCGACATGGGGACGGCCCTGCCCTCGCGCCCCGCCTGGATAGTGAGATGGTCCAGATGTTCGGCGTTGCCGACCTCAATGGCGTCGTTCTCTGCCACCAGCCGGCTGTCCATGCCCTTTCGGGACAGCGCGGTGGCCGCCTTGCCCAAGTGCTTGGTGGGTTCTCGAGACAATGCCATCGCCTGGAGCTCGTCACCCCGGTCCGACGCCGCCCGAGCCTGCTCTGCCAAGCTGCGGTGGTCGATCGTGACCGTCAGGCCAGCTGCTTCAAGGTGTGCGTTGGTCGTTTCCGCGACCATCTCCCGGACCCACTGGACTTGGACCTTTCCGGATGGACCGCCGTCCAACTCCCTGGTCTTCTCCCCAAATCCTTCTGGCCCAATGCGCCGAGTGCTGGCAAGCAGATGCACGTGGTGGTTGAGCCCATCCGCTGTTCCGGGGCAATGGATGCTCGCCTGGACGGCAAACTGGTATCGGTCGACCAATGCCTCGGCAATGGCGAATGCAAGATGGGCCCGCTGTTCGTCCGATAGCTCGTGGGGCAACGACAGTTCGAACTCCCGCGCCACTGTGGCGTCCTTCCGGCGCTCGGCGGCCTCCGCGACGGCCCAGAGCTCGCCGGGCACCAGAGCCCAATCCGGGGCATCTGGAGGCGCGAGGCAGAAGGTTTCGACAACGCCGCTTCTGCGGCGGTAGTCGTGCTGTTGGCCAGTAGCGAAATCGGACAGCAGCAGACCGCCCCGATAAGCGGCTGCGGCGACTGCGGACTGGCCTTTGCCTCGGCTGAAGGTTTTGACTGATGTGTGGAAGATGGCCATAAAGACTCCTGTGAAAACAGGTTCTTTATGGACCAGCTTTTGCCGTTGGCAAGCCTCGCAGAGGCTTGGGGTCCCAGGGGCGAAGCCCTTGGCGCACGCAATGTGAAACATTGCCTAAGTGCGCTCTTGCCTTTCATCCTCCATACTGTCCACCAATCTAAGAAATCGGAAAGCTAAGGATGAGCGACAAACCGACTGATGACAAAGAAGCAGAAGATGACAAAAAAGCGGCAGCCATTGAAGTGATTACGCGCGCCGCTGAAGCAGGCGACCCGTTCGACTCAAAGGATCCTGATCGCAAAATGGAACCGGATCTTCGATCACTCCCATCCATACGTTCCATTCAAGATGCCGCAAATGAACTTGGGGAACCAGATCCGACCAGCGGAATCCAACAAGGAAAAAATGGGGATTACAACATCACCACAGATAGCGCAAGGGAAACCGGCAAGGCGTGTCGAGAAATACTTACTCGCCGCGAAAACAAGAATACAAGGCGCAAGATAGGATCTGCCTTAGCCGGGATGTCACAAACGCCGAAGATTTCCCCGAAGAAGAAGATGTTCGTTACAAACCTCCCAGGGATCTCCGACTAACGAGCTTAAGGACTGCGACTCCAACTCAACGCCAACTGACTAGGCTGGCGCTGCCGGGCTCCCTAGACGTTCAAAAGCCTTTTTATAGGGCCACGCCGCGCTTGGCGGCGAACTGCATCGCAGGGGTCAGCATGGAGAGGTCGAACTCATCCATGTGACCTTTAAGGTATTGCGCCGTTGCTTCGCGGACACACGGATCCGGCTGCACTGCCTTGAATCGAGCGCGGCTATCGAAGGCGTAGCCATCAAAGTCGGCTTCGTAAAAACGGCAGTGGCGAGAGCCGTTCGACGCCAGAAGATCGAATACGACATTGCCAAATACTTGGCGTCGCCGCAGCTCTTCAGCCACGTCTTCCAAGTTCTCCTGCGGCAAGCTCTGCCCTGTCGCCATGACGACGACCGAGAAGGCTTCCGATGAAGAACTTATGACGACAAACTTTCGCATACCTTGCCTTTTGAACGGCTGATTCGTTGATGGCCACTCTCTACAAGCGAAAACACCTCATTCACAATGGCGACCGCCTCTTCACGCGTCTTTAGCATTCGCGTGGTGTCCACGTTGCCGTCCATGTGGAAGAGACGGTGCCGAAGGTTATGCCACAGCTGGTAACCTTCGACAAGAGTCTGCTGAACTTCTAGTGAGCAGGTCGCCTGATAGGTAGACAGGACTCTCGGCGTGGGTGCTTCCAAATCAAAATAATCACCTAGCTTTTCCCTAACATTTAGCGCGATACCGCCCTCTTCGCCCAGAAGCTGGAAGCAGTAGCCCTCAAGTCCTCGCAACGCGGGGTAGGCGACCGCAGAATAATCTTCCAGGGCAATGCCCACCTGCGTGAGCGCCAGCGAGGATGAAAACTGGATACGGACGGCGTCACGAAGGTAATCGTGAACGATAGGAATCTTAACCTCGAGGTTCTGCTTGATCTGCTCGACCGACAAAGGGACAGAGTAAATGTCCTTTTGGTGAGCAAGGATCTTGTCCACAGGAAGCATGGTTTGCACTGCATCCAATGCCCACCCGGCGACCTTTCCATGCACGCCTTGCATGTGGAACGTGCCATTCTTGTAGTGCTTGAAAGTCAGTCGCTCGCCATTTGTGCCAACCACACGAATCAGCCTGTAGTTGGCTGTCGTCTCGTCGCCGTTGATTTCCACGCCCTGCTCAAGCAGGTAATCCAAAACAAAGGCAACCTTCTCATCCTCGAAACGAGGGAGACTCGCATTGAGAGGGGAAGGAGAACCATACCCGCACCGATCCTTGATGGCATCCCCAAGAACCTCAAAGGTCGCCGCATCAAACCCCGACGAGTTGCCGATGGTGAACTTTCCGCCGTTATTGGCGAAGATCTGGACCAAGAAACGCTTCCCATTTAGCTCTCCGCTATGGTGAGTCAGTCGCCCTTCCTTCACGACCCGCTCGGCCAAATCAGTCGCGCCAGCATCCACCAGAGCGGATTGCACTTTCGCGCAATCGAGAAAAATGTCCTTGAACCGCTTCTCCGCCACTGCCGCCCCCTGATCGTCCTTAACACTAAATGATAACAGATCTGTGAGGCATGGATAGGAACACAAGCCGCCGTCCGGCGTTGACCTGGATGATCCGACATGAACTAGCTAACAAAACAGAATCGTCATTTATATTTCATTCATGTTCAAAAAATGAACTGTTAGCTTACTTCAGTTAAACAGTACGGTAATGACTCCGAAAATGGGCCGACCTGACCCGCACAAGCCATTGATTTTAAAGTAAACGTCAGCGCGGTTTAGGGCGGTACGATTGGCTAGCCCGACGTGCAAAATGTCACCTCTCAGGCGATGCCTAAGGCCGTGAATAAAAAGCCGATTTTTCGTTGACGATTTTTAGGCCCGCAGTATCTGTACTTCCATCCTCCAGATGGAAGCAACGCAGTGACCTCCCCCACCTCGAAACACCTCAACTCCTACCTCGCAGACCCAACGGGCTCCCTCAAACTGACAGACGTGCGCATTGGCCGCGTCCGCATCGGCGAAATGATCGTGACTGGCCGAGAAGCAGCCATCCATGCTCAAGAGATCATCAACGACGCCTGCGAGCGAACCCGTCGAGCGCTCCTTGGAAAGAATGGCACGCGCCACCCTGAGCCTCTCCCCGTGGCCGCCCCCGCTCGATTGCTCTCCATTGAGATCCGGGACTACCTGGCTGACCGCGAGCGCATGGGCCTGACACGCAACACCATCGAAGCCACAGCGCGGTCACTGAAGATGCTCCTGATGGCCTGCGGGGATATTCCGGTGTCCAGGGTCGACCACGTGCATATCTACCGACTCTGGGAGCTGATGCGCTGGGCTCCGCCACTTCTACAGTCAGATCCTCAGTATCGGAACTACACGTATGAGCAAGCGGTGGCCCAGGGGAAGGCGCTCTGCGTCCAGCCGCCTGCACCGGCCACCGTAGAGAAGCACCGACGGTTCCTGGTCACCTTCTTTGGGCGGCTGGACAAGGCGAAAGCCATTGCGGGCTCTCCCATGCACTTCTTCCCAGAGGCGAAGAAGGATCTGGTCATTGACCCCGACAAGGCCGAGCGCTTGTTTGACGAAGAAGATTTGCGTCGCATCTTTGCCCCCAACACATTCATCCCCTGGGCCATGAAAGCGCCCCACCGGTGGTGGGTGCCGATGATTGGACTCTACACGGGAGCGCGTATCAATGAAGTCGCTCAGCTGAAGCTCGCAGACATTGTCCAGGAGAGCGGCGTTTGGTGCATCAAGATTCAGAAGACGGTAGACGCGGACCTGAGCCACAGAGACAGGAACCGGAGCCGACAAAGCCTAAAAGGAAAAGCAGCCGTCCGAACGCTCCCCATTCCCCAACCGCTGCTCGATGCTGGTTTCCTGGCGTTCGTGGAGGACATCCGAGCTTGTGGCCATCCTCGCCTCTTCCCCCACTTGTCTGCCGGCGTGCGACGCGACAATGGCGACACCAACGCCCGTTACAGCCAAGGCGTCCTCAACCAGTTCAGCCGATACATGAAGGATCTCGGCTTTCCTAAAGGCGTCGGGTTCCACGCTTTCCGGCATACCCTTGCCACGGAGCTGCATCACATGGGGGTGGCCGATGAGGACATTGCCCTGGTCACCGGCCACTCCATCAGCAAGCGGGTCCCTGTGCTGCACGAGGCCTATTTCCACAAGAAGCCAGCGCAGGCACGAACGAAGCAGATCGCAGTCCTGGAGCGGTATCGCCCTGATGTGGCGCTTCCGGTCTACCAAGCGGGGCAGTTCAAGGGGGCGTTGTCCGATCCTCGTAAGTTCTACCCCTGATTATCCTTCGACCCCTTGCCCGCCACTGGACTAGGTGACCTGTGGCGGGTGACGGACGCACCACATAGCTAATCCCAGCATTTCGCGTCACATCTCAAACAGATAGATCCGGCTGTTCGAACGCCATGCCCAATACTAGATCTCGCCCCCAATCACCAGCTTGCTCACATCGTCCTCGCTGTCTTTCCAGTCAATCGCCAAGTTGATCGAAAACTTCTTCTCGAGAGCTCTCGGGATATTCCTAGCAGACCATCGAATCAGCAGACAGCCCCTAGGCTCGCCTTCACCTTGAGGAAGGAAAAGGATGATGGGTAGATTCACCGCACGCGCCTGATGCCGAAAGTCTACACAGCTCCCTTCCGCAGACTTGCATAGAATCGCATCTTCAGCGTAGTCCCAGTAGAAACGCTCTGGGTCACGCGGGACAGGGTGAGGGTTGAAATGTCGGTGAAGGTCCGCGACTTCAGGAAGGGAGGGTCGGCTGAACCGCTCAAAACCAGAATAGCGTTCTAATATTGGCGGTTGTGGCGGTGTGAACCGAATGCCTGGAGGAAACCACTTTTCCTTCAGCTTGTCATTGACAAGCATCATCGGCCCCTCCACGAGGACCTCCAGCGTCAGCCCTTCGGCGGGAGCACCGCCCACGTTATTTACAGATAGGGTCAGCTCAAACAATCCCTGGTCAAGATTGAGTCTGGCAGGAAGCTTCTCAATCCGTTCGCGGACACTCTTACACCACTCCCGGCGGGCTTGCTGATAAGCCAACAAATCACTCTGCCTCGTTACCGTGACCTGGCCCGGCACGCCGGCGCTTTCCTCAGGAAAGCGACTCTCGATGATTTCTGCTGCAGTGTCGATGAAATCGTCGCATAAAGGACGGTATTGACGGATCGAACCGGATATCCGGTCGACCTGCTTTTCATCCCGAAACAGTTGAACTTCGACTTGGGGGAAGCGGTTGCTCCAAACCTTCAACTCGTCCTTGAGCTTGGCTATTTCTTTATCACGCTCATCATTCTCAGGAGCAAGAAGCCATGATTCGGGGATCTTCTTGAAGGGCAGTCCAACAGACTTGGCCATTCTTCTTGGAAGTCGGTCATGGGTCAGGAACACGACGCTTCCGCACTCTTGATGCAACGCGAACGCTTGCTCCACGATCCTTCCATCCGCCGATGAGAGGTCCAAGCTTGCGGGCTTGGCACGCTCAGGATCGAAGAAAGGAGCGAGCAGCCAAACGACCCGAGGACCACTCTCCCTAACCACAAGCTCATCGACCTCGCCATCGATTAGGGGATCGAGCTTTTCGAAGACACCGCGCGCCCGCCTGGCTGCCCGGTTGTTGCCGTTCGACTTGTGGTGATCAAGCTCGCCCATCACTTCGTCCAAGAGGAAGAGCTCGACTTTTGCCGCGTTTGTCAATTCGTCCCATGGCAAAAGTTCTGCCGCCTTCACTTGGAGGAAGAAGTTGGTGTCTAAGGCGAATCGTTGAATAGAGTCCATGGCCCATTCTGCCCTCCCCTCACCCCGCATTCCACTCACCAGCGGTCTCCTGCCGATAGCAAAACCGGCCTCCTCAAGGCAGGGCCCATTGGCTTTCAGACAACCGAAGAGCAAGACCGAGCCAAGGCCTCGATGGCTGCTCTTAGAGCGCCACCCTCAACGCCCGGCCTCCGCTTTAGCCACCATGTCCTTCAGGCGCTGGAGGGCTTCCTTCTGCTTGGCGAGCGGCAGCCTGGACACCAACAAAATCACTTCGGCCAGCGTATCTGAGGTTGCATGGAAGTAAGCGACCGGAAGACCTAGCGCTTTAGCTAATGCCTGAGAGGTCGCCGGGTCAGGGTCATGTTGACCCGTTTCGTAGCGACTCACTCGGGTCGCCCCCGAGACGGAGTCCACCATTCCAATCCGCTCCGCCAGCTGGGCCTGCGTCCAACGCTTGGCGAGCCTGGCGCTTCGCAGGCGCTTGCCATAGACCGTCGTAGGCGTTTTGGGCTGCATCCGGATTCTTGCACCAAAGCTGAACTCCTCCCAAGTCTGACTGTTGGAACCCGATTGCACATCTGCGATTATCGTAAATGCCGCCGGCGTGGCGGTCTACAGGGGCACCTAATGAAGGACACCACAAGGATGGCCGCCGCTCTGGCGGCCGCGCTGTTGCTGCGTGGCCAGAGCGTATCGGCCCAGGAAGCCAGTCAGTCCACCCAGCAGGCGGAACAGCCCGGCTTCTTCAGGCAGCTGAGGAGGAGCTTGAAGGATGCTGGCGGCCAGATGATTGGAGTGAAGCCCACCGGGGCTGCCGCTGGCCAAGCCACTAACAACCAGCCGATCTACACCCCGGTCAGCGGTGCAGGGAAGCTGCCCGGGCTCTTCAAATCCGATAACCACCAGCTCGCCCAGCAGGGCCGATTGGAGTGGCCTCGGGTCTCTTTGACCTACGTTGACTGGGGCACAACGCTGCCGTGTTGGACGGTCGAGGCGAAGATCTGGACCAGCGCCAATGCTTCGACCACGGAGACCTTCCGGAGCTGCTCTAACGCCGCACTGACTGAAGTCGACGACCTGGGCGACATGGCTGAGCTCAACACGGCGGCGCTCTGGAAAGGCCGCGACAGCCTCACCGGCGTTCGGGTGCCGTCCAACAAGGCCAATACCGGGGCCAGCCGGTCTACCGGTCCTAACCCGCCCGCCCAACCGTTTGTCGTCAACGTCAGCCGCCCTGGCGTTTCGGACAAGGCGGTCGACGTGGCCCTGAGGGTGGCGTGGGTTTCTGGATTCATCCAGACCGCTGACCTGCACCCGGGCGCGTCGGGGATGCTGACCCCGTTCAAGGACAGCCGGATGTGGATTGCGGGGTTCAATCCGGAAGGCAATCGAGACCGGTAAGCCCTCTCTTTCTCTACCCGTCCGGGGCGGCCTACCGCCGCCCCATCATCACCCTCAAGGATTGACCCATGAACGCAAGGTTTCCCCTGGCCGGCTTGGCCATTGCACTTACCCTCACTGCTTGCGGTGGCCCGCCGTCTACTAACGATGCCGAAAGGGCACTCGCCACCCTTCTGGAGGAAAGCGGGGCTGGACGGGTTGGGGACATCCGCGACTTCGAACTGACCGGATGCGTCGAGGCCCAAGACGTGGAGGGCTACCGTTGCGACACCAAGGGGAAAGTCTCCATCGATATCGGCGGCCGACAGGTGCCCATTCCGGTCAGCAAGAACCTTAGGTATGCGAAGGAGTCAGGGAGCTGGAGGGCCTACGCCAAATGAGCGCTCCGCCCCCTCTGCTTGACCAGCCGGTGCCCGCCCGGCGCAAGTTGCTGACGCCCCGCGACAGGTTTTTCAGGTGGTATGTGCTGTCTCTGCTCTTTCTGGGACCTTTTGGGTTCATTGTCGGGCCGCTTATGGCCCGGCGAGGAACACGGAAGGTAGGACGCCTCTACCCGGCCGAAGCTCGAGTCGCTCAGGCCAGGGATAAGGGGTTCGCCTGGTGGCAGTGGTGGGCCATGACCGTGTTGACCCTGATGGGCGCGCTTGGGGCCTTTGCTGTCCTGAGCGGATTGCCGATGTTCCTCTTTGTCATGTATGCGAAGCTGACGCATTAGAAGAAATACATGCCTGGGATAAGAATGGCCGCCATTGGCGGCCTTTCTTTCGGCGAACGTCGCAGCGCCTGATTCGTCCGACGCAATGGAGCCCGACCGCAAGGCCTTGACTTCCTATAGCTCCGCGCTAGCTTTCAGACAACTCCCCCATTGATTGCCGACGTGACTAGAACCTCACTACTTAACGAAGAAAAGGAAACAGAGAGGAAAATCTGGGAAAAGGTATACCTAGCGTCTCTAGATCGCGTTTCACCACACGAGGCTTCTGCGGAAGCCGACTTGGCCGTCAGACTATGGGCAAAGAAATGGCGCGTCACGACCACGTCAGACCGAAAAATATCACAGCTTCCAGATCAAGCGCTCGACGCAGATTAAATCAAGGCACGGGCACGCTTACGCCGCGGCGGCTCACGCCAACTGTCTGCTTACGCCGTGGAGACATGCGCGGTGAGCTCGATATCATTACTTCCGCAAGATGCCTAGTCGACCCAACGACCCGGTAGAAGCTTCCCGTATCTGACATAACCACGGCAAATATCCCCTCTTCCTCCTCATCCTCTCCTATCAAGTAGTTTACGTAGAACTGCAACTCGTTAATGGTGAGGCCTACTTTTCGACCGCGCAAGCGACCATCCTCCGAGAAGCAAGTATTGACTTCGGAATCTAGAGCGTCATCCAAGCTGACAACTTCTGACGTTAGACGATTTCTCCCCTCCCCCCAGGTGAATCCAAAATAGCTCCTTGGCCATGGCTTTAAATACTGCCAAGGCGGATTTTCGTCTTTGGCACCAAATAGCGCAGCACACGCCACGACGTAAGGCTCGACAACGATTTCACCGACCAATCCTCTGTCGTCGTCTAGCCACTCGTCCCAATAAACGAAATGGTGGCCAGCAAGCGACAACTTGAAGAAACTTAAAAGAGCAGATCGCTCCTTCTGGTCGTCCTCTTCCTGGTCGTCCTCTTCGCCCCATGAAGACAACTCCTCCAACCGATTCCAATACCTTGCCAGCGACCTATAAGCCAGCTTCGGCCTTTTATCATCAGATCCGACCCACTCATCCCTAATGCCTAAGCGCCTAGCTTTTACCTCAAAAACAAAATAACGCTCACCAGAAGAATAAACTACATCTCCAATCGCCGATTCAGCATTACCATCAAGCTTAACAAAGCCAGGCGGGAAGGCCGCCGCTGGAGATTTCCATCGGGCACACCTCAACCATTGCGCGTCACGGAGTGCCGTAACGACTGTATCTTCCCATAATCTGGTCATTTAACTTCACCTGATGGACATCAGAGTCAAACAAAAGGACGATCGAACGCTAAAGCAACAAGGTGCACGTAGACTTCTGAGATCCAACACACCCTAACAATCCCGACAGAAATAGTTAACAGAAGCAATCCCGAGCGAGTGCGCTCCGATACCATCTCGCTTTTCGCGCACGGTAAACACACGACTGTAAGTTGAGTGGTGCTCGTCATCGAGCTCATGCCCAACAATCTGTGCCCGGAGCTCTGAAACCACACCAGCCCCCTGCAACTCTTGGATGAACGTCTTCCTGAGTGAGTGGAACCCGCGCTTGGCTGGCTCCCAGTTCTTCCCCACCTCAGCCAAGTGTCGACTAAACGCCTTGGTGATCCAGTTGCCCTGCCCGTTCACGGCGGTTGCTTTCGCTGCCGGGAAGAGCCTCGTTTCACCGGCCTTGCGCTTGCCACTAACCCACTCAAGGAAGCCCATCTTGAGGAGCTCGGGGTGGAGCGGCACCGTCCTAAGGCTGACCTCGGTTTTCACTTTCTGGTGCTCGCCATCGTCAGAGACTCGGATACAAGGGATGCCATCCTCTTCGAATACGTCCCTGAGGAGGAGTTGGCCGACCTCTGACGCCCGAGCTCCGGTGAAGAGGCCAAGCAGCGAGGCCCAGCGGGCCGACTCTGACAGCTTTGCCAGCGCCTCAGGCGCAAACAGGGCATGGATCTGTGCCCTGTCATAGGCTTTGAACCCCAGCTTCTTGCGGGCCCGCTTCTCACGCTGGGAATAGCTCACATGCCCGCTGGCCGGGTTGTCACCACGGGGGTAGTGCCCCGAGGCCATTGCCCATTCGAAAAAGCCACCTTTGCCACCGATGTAGCTCTGCTTGTTCGTGAGCGTTGGCGTGGATGCGCCCTTCTCACGCATGTCTTGATACCACCGCGCCAAATCTGAGCGAGTGATGGCATGAACCTTTGCCTTCGGACCCAGGAAGCTCACCAACGACTCAACCGCCGTCTTCTTGATGGTGTAAGTTTTTGGCAGTGTCGAGCCCTTGAGGGTCGCCAGGAACGCGTCCCGAGCCTTGCCCAAGGTCATCGTTTCAAGTGCTGGCACTGAGGCTTGTCGCACAGGGCTCACCGGATGCGAGGCTCCGAATGTGGCGTAGGCGGCCACTGGGAGCCGCGGCTGGGCGGTTGCCCCACCCTTTGCTTCCAGCTCCATCAGCTGCCGATAGAGCTTCAGGTCCTTCGGGCTGTCGATCTCCCAGTGCTCGATAACCGTCCCATCCGGTTGATGGGTCCGATTGAGCGTCAGCTCTTGGAGGTTCTCGGCGCTCGTCAGGCGAGCGATAAGCAGGTCAGCGTCCGTCTTACTGAGCTTGGCCACGCGTTGATCCTTCAACTGTGCGAAGAGCCGAGCATACCCCGCCCCAAGCACGACTGCACGGACGTGCGCCTGAGCGAGGTCTTTGGTCTTCAGAGTCCGCTTGATGAGCCGGCAATCGAGCACGACTTGAAGATCGACAGGGACACGCTGGACGAACGACCAGCGGCCGGTGGAAGACCGGCTCAAATGATGGGGGATACGCATGCGAGTGTTCCCTCTGCATGCTTCCTGCTTTCCAAGCCACCCAAACCGATGATTTCAAATAAAAATCAACGAGTTAAGATCGATTGGCGGAGAGAGTGGGATTCGAACCCACGGAAGGTTTGACCCTTCGCCGGTTTTCAAGACCGGTGCCTTAAACCGCTCGGCCATCTCTCCGTTTGCGAACGCGGCGGTAACCAAGAACCGTCGGTAAGGGCTGGCATTTTCGCACGCCCGCGGCGGTTTTGCTCGACCGATGTGCTCGGCCGGCGTCGCGATCAACCCGCCTCGACCGCCATCGCGCCCAGGGTCGAGTGCCGGGCCTTGGTGCGTTCGGGGCAGTTGCCGCCGCAGTCCAGGCGCGAGGCTTCGATCTGGCGCGGCAGGTGTTCGGCGAGGAAGTCGATGAACACGCGCACCGCCGGCAGCAGGCCGCGGCGCGAGGCGAACACGGCGTGGCAGATGCCCTGCGGCAGCGACCATTCCGGCAGCACCACTTCCAGTTCGCCGTTGCGCACCGCTTCGGCGCAGACGGTCTCGGGCAGCAGGGTGATGCCGAAGCCGTCCTTGACCATGGACTGCAGCAGGGGGAAGTCGAAGCCGGCCACGCGCGGCTGCAGGTCGACGCGGCGCACTTCGCCGGCCGGGCCGTGCAGTTCCCAACGCTGCCGGGCTTCGTCCTCGCTGATGCTGAGGGTGACGTGCGAGGTCAGCTCCTCGGGATCCTTGGGGCGGCCGGCGCGGTCCAGGTACTTGGGGCTGGCGACCAGCAGTTCCTGCACCTGGCCGAAGCTGCGCATCACCAGGCTGCCGTCGTCGTCAAGGCGCGAACGCACGCGCAGGGCGACGTCGTAGCCTTCGTTGATGATGTCGACGCGGCGGTTGCTGATGTTCAGTTGCAGCCGCACCTTGGGGTACTGGTCCAGGAACATCGGCAGCAGCTTGGGCAACTGCATCTGCGCCAGCGACACCGGCACGCTCACCCGCACCAGCCCGCGCGGTTCGGCGCTGAGCCGGTCGACCACTTCGCGTGCGGCCTGCGCCTCGGCCAGCATGGTCTGGGCGTGGCGGTGCACGCTCATGCCCAGGTCGGTGACGGCGAAACGGCGCGTGGAGCGCTGCAGCAGGCGCACGCCCAGGTCGCTCTCCAACTGGCTGATGCGGCGGCTCAGGCGCGACTTGGGGATGCCCAGGGCGCGCTCGGCGGCGGCGAACCCGCCGTGGTCGACCACCATGGCGAAGTAGTACAGATCGTTGAGGTCGTGCATGTTCTTTCGATATTTAGAACGATGGGGACAATCGGATCCGGTTCATTCTACTCCTACAACGATTTGCGCTGCAGGGACGCCGGTCGCGCTCGCGCGGTGGCTCAGGCACGGATGGAGGCGGTCGCAGGGTAACCCCGGCCGGGCTAGCGCGAAGTGACGGGACGGGAGTTCGGCGCACGCGGAACGCCGCTGCGGCGAGTCCTGCAGTGAGCGATGCATGCGAACGCCCTGCCCCGTCCGGGTCGAAGCCCCAATTGGCGCAAGGCGGTGCACTGCCCGCATCAGGACACGTTGCCTGAACGCAGGGACGGACAGGAGGGCGTCGCCGCAGCAACGGCGACGCGAGGCGCGCCCGGGGCCGACGCCCCGGGCCCGAGCGATCAGCCGATCCGCTCGGCCCCGCCCATGTACGGGCGCAGCGCGTCGGGCACGGTGATCGAGCCGTCGGCGTTCTGGTAGTTCTCCATCACCGCGATCATGGCGCGGCCGACCGCGGTGCCGGAGCCGTTGAGCGTGTGCAGCAGCTCGGGCTTGCCGGTGGCGGGGTTGCGCCAGCGCGCCTGCATGCGCCGCGCCTGGAAGTCGCCGCAGTTGGAGCAGGAGGAGATCTCGCGATAGGTCTGCTGCGACGGCAGCCAGACTTCCAGGTCGTAGGTCTTGCTGGCCGAGAAGCCCATGTCGCCGGTGCACAGCAGCATCTTGCGGTACGGCAGGCCCAGCGTCTCCAGCACCACTTCGGCGCAGCGGGTCATGCGCTCGTGTTCGGCGGCGCTGTCTTCCGGGCGGCACACGCTGACGAGTTCCACTTTCTCGAACTGGTGCTGGCGGATCATGCCGCGGGTGTCGCGGCCGCCGCTGCCGGCCTCGGAGCGGAAGCACAGCGAGTGCGCGGTCATGCGCAGCGGCAGGCGCTCGGCCTCGACGATCTCGTCGCGCACCAGGTTGGTCAGCGAGATTTCCGAGGTGGAGATCAGGTAGCGCTTCTGTTCGCCCAGCGCGGTGGCGAACATGTCTTCCTCGAACTTCGGCAACTGGCCGGTGCCGTACAGGCTGTCGGCGTTGACGATCACCGGCACGTTGGTTTCCTGGTAGGCATGTGGGCCGGTGTGCAGGTCCAGCATGAACTGCGCCAGGGCGCGGTGCAGACGCGCGATTGGCCCGCGCAGCACGGTGAAGCGCGCGCCCGACAGCTTGGCCGCCGCCTCGCCGTCCAGCCAGCCGTGGCGCGCGCCGAGTTCGACGTGGTCCTTGACCTCGAAATCGAAGCTGCGCGGGCTGCCCCAGCGCTGCAGTTCGACGTTGTCGGCTTCGTCCTTGCCCACCGGCACGTCGGCCTGCGGCAGGTTGGGAATCTCCAGCGCCAGCGTCTCCAGCTGCGCGCGGATCTCGTCCAGGCGCTGCTCGGAGGCCTTTAGCTCGTCGCCGAAGCCGGCCACTTCGGCCATCAGCGCGCTCGCGTCCTCGCCCTTGGCCTTGGCCTGGCCGATCGCCTTGGAACGGCTGTTGCGCAAGCTCTGCAGTTCCTGGGTCCGCACCTGGATGCGCTTGCGGTCGGCCTCCAGGGCCTCCAGGGCGGCCACGTCCAGCGCATAGCCGCGACTGGTGCGCAGGCGCTCGGCGAGGTCGGCGGGCTGTTGGCGAAGCAGAGCGGGATCGAGCATGGGCGCGGGGTGCCAGGGGAACGAACCCGGGATTATCGCCTGTCCGTCGCGGTTTTGCCGACTCGCGCCCGCCGCGGCGCGCGATTCACCGCGGCTATGCCAGAATCGAACGGTTCCCTACGGTGAGTCCCATGTCCACGTCGCCCTCGTCCTCCAAGTCCGGCATCGTGCTGCATCTGCCGCGGCGCCTGCTCGCGATCGTCGGCATCGCCTTCGCCGCCGGCCTGCTGCTGTTCCTGGTGGTGTGGCTGGTCGGACGCAAGGACAACGATTTCTACAAGCCGCAGCCGGCGCAGGTGCAGCAGGAGACCGAACAGGTGAAGCCGCTGCCCGAACCGCTGCCCGCCGGCAGCGCCGCCAGCAGCATGCCGCAGGCCAAGCCCGCGCCCGCCGGCGACGCGCCGAAGCTGGTGGAGACCGCACCGGCGCCGCCGCCGACCACCGAAGCGCCGGCGCCGGCCGCAGGCGGCGATGTCGCCGGCAACACGGCCACCGCGCTGGCACCGGGCAACCGCCCTGTGCCGCTGGAAGGGCAGACCCCGCCGCCGCGCTATCCCCCGGCGGCGCTGCGCCGTGGCGATGCCGGCACGGTGGTGGTGCGGGTCGAGGTCGATGCCAGCGGTGCGCCCGCCGGCGTGGCCCTGCTCCGGCGCAGCGGCTCGCGCGATCTGGACCGCGCGGCGATGGAAACCGTGCGCCGCTGGAAGTTCCGCCCGGCGCAGCAGAACGGTCGTGCAGTGCCGGCCAGCATCGAGATTCCGTTCGACTTCAAGCCGGGGCCGTAACTGAACCGCCGCCCGGACGCGCGGGCGGCGTTCACATGGGGGTGACACCCCTGAGGCGGGTCCTGGGTGACACTGGATCCGTCCCACGGCACCGGAGTTGCCGCCATGCCCACCCCGTACAAGTCGACACAGCCGCTGGACGCGTGGAAGCGCCCCGCCCGCCCGTCGTCTGCGCGCGGGGAAGCGCATGCGCGGGCCGATCGCGGGTCGCCCTGGGCCTGGATGATCGTGATTGCACTGGCTCTGGCGGTGGCCGGCTGGTGGCTGGCGGTGGACCGCGACGACGACGGCAGCGGCTACCGCGCTACCCAGTCCACACCGTCGACACCGGCCAACGATCCGCCGCGTCCGCAGCCGACGCACTGACGTTTCGAAAACCCGAGTTGCCTCTTCCCCCGGCCGCGCTTGCACGCGGCCGGTGCTGCGCAGGCGGTCAGGCGGTGCGCAACGCGAAGCCGGCGCCGCGCGCCAGCGTGTCGAAACCCGGGAACGACGTCGCCACGTTCGCCACGTCCTGGATCCGCACCTCGCCCTGCGCCAACTGTCCGGCGATAGCGAAGGCCATGGCGATGCGATGGTCGCCGTGGCTTTCGATGGTCCCGGCACCCAGCGTGCCGCCGTGGATGGTGGCGCCGTCCGGGGTCTCATCGACGACGATGCCGAGGCTGCGCAGCCCGGTGGCCATCGCCGCCAGGCGATCCGATTCCTTGACCCGCAGCTCCGCCGCACCGCTGACCACGGTCTGGCCGTCGGCGGCGGCGGCGGCGACGAACAATGCCGGGAACTCGTCGATCATGTCCGGCACCACGTCCTCCGGAATCCGCGCACCGCGCAGCGGCGCGTAGCGCACGCGCAGGTCGGCGACCGGCTCGCCGCCGTGCTCGCTGTGGTTGTGCTCGACGATGTCCGCGCCCATCAAGCGCAGCGCGGCCAGCAGACCCGTTCGGCGCGGATTGAGCCCGACCGCCTTCAGGGTGATGTCCGAGCCGGGAATGATGCTGGCGGCGACGATGAAGAACGCCGCAGAGGAGAAGTCCGCCGGCACCGCGATATCGGTGGCGCGCAGACGCTGGCCGCCGCGCAGCCGCGCCTGGCCGGGCGCGAACGCGATGTCCACGCCGAACGCGGACAGCATGCGTTCGGTGTAGTCGCGGGTGGGATGCGGCTCCTGCACCGTGGTGACACCGTCGGCATACAGACCGGCCAGCAGCACCGCCGACTTGACCTGGGCGCTGGCCACCGGCGAGACGAAGTCGATGCCGCGCAGCGGCTGGCCACCATGGATGCGCAGCGGCGGCACGCCATTGGCCTCGGTGTCGATGCGCGCGCCCATCAGCGCCAGCGGCTCGGTGACCCGGCGCATCGGCCGCTTGGACAGCGATGCATCGCCGACCAGCACGCTGTCGAAGGGCTGCGCCGCGAGCAGCCCGGCGAGCAGACGCATGCCGGTGCCGGCGTTCCCGCAATCCAGCTCGCCCTGCGGAGCCTGCAACCCATCCACGCCCACGCCATGCACGATGCGCTGCGACGGTGACGGCGTCTCGATCCGTACCCCGAGCCGCGCGAAGATCGCCGCCGTCGAACGCGTGTCCTCGCCCTCGAGAAACCCCTCGATCCGCGACGTGCCATCGGCCAACGCCGCGAACATCACCGCCCGGTGCGACACCGACTTGTCCCCCGGCACCGTCAGCGTGCCCTGCAGCGCAGTGCCGCACGTTGCGATCCAGCCTTGCTCGTTGCTCATCATCGTTCCTGAAAGTCCAACCACCCGAAGATTCACCACCACCCGGCGACATCGGCGCCGCTACCGCGCGCTTGCGCTGCTGCCACGACGCCTACACCAAGTCAGCCACCGCCGTTGCCGTTGCTGTTGTTCCTGCTGTTGCCGTTGTTCTTGCTGTCGCTGTTGCTCTCAATCCCCCCGTGAGGGCTGGCGGACACGGCGGGTAAAACCCCGTGAGGGGCGACGCGCAGGATGCGCGTCGTTTTCGGCAGGCACATGGATGTGCCTTCCGAAAATTCCCGTCGTGTCCGCGGACCCCGCGCGCAGCGCGGGGCAGCCCGCCCGGGGGTGTGTTTCTTTTGGTTACTTTTCTTTGCACAAGCAAAGAAAAGTGACTCGCGCGTCAGCGCGAAAGCTGTTGCCGTTGCCGTACCGCTTTTCTGCAGCCAACCACTCAGAACACTTGACTGTTAATCAGAGGGTCTTTGATTTGCGACGTGATGTCGCAAAGGCCGACCGGCTCGATCAAGGCACCGCCACCGGATACGACCCCAACACCTTGATCTGCGCCGAATGCGCCTTCAACTCCGCCAACGCCAACTTCATCGCCTCATCCTCCACATGCCCCGCCAGATCGATGAAGAACCCGTACTCCCACTTCGCCTGATGCGACGGCCGCGACTCGATCCGATTCATGCTGATCCCATGCCGCGCGAACGGACTGAGCACATCGAACAACGCACCCGGCTTGTCGTGGATGAACACCAGCACCGACGTACGATCGTGCCCCGACGGCGGGAAGATCTGCCGCCCGATCACCAGGAAGCGCGTGGTGTTGTCCGCGTCGTCCTCGATCGACTTCATGATGACCTTCTTCAGCGCATACACATGCGCCGCACTCTCCCCGCCGATCGCCGCCGCATCGTCGGCATTGCGCGCCCGGCGCGCGCCTTCGGCGTTGCTGGAGACCGGAATCTTCTCCACCTTGGGCAGGTTCGCGCGCAGCCAACCGGCGGTCTGCGCGAACGACTGCGGATGCGCGTAGATCCTCTCGATCGCGTCCAGCCGCCCGCTGCGCGAGAGCAGGAACTGGTGCACGCGCAGCTCGGTCTCGCCGCAGATCTTCAGGTTGGAGGTCAGAAACATGTCCAGGGTGACCTGGATCGTGCCCTGCCCCGAGTTCTCCACCGGCACCACGCCAAAGTCGGCGTTGCCGCTTTCCACTTCCTGGAACACTTCCTCGATGGTGGCCATCGGCAGGCCCACCGCCGAGCGGCCGAAGTGCTTGAGCACCGCCTGCTGGCTGAAGGTGCCTTCCGGCCCCAGGTAGCCGATCTTCAGCGGCTCCTGCTGCGCCAGGCACGCGGACATGATCTCGCGGAACACGTGCACCAGCACTTCGTCGCTGAGCGGGCCCTGGTTGCGGTCCACCACCATGCGCAGCACCTGCGCCTCGCGCTCGGGCCGGTAATAGTCCACCGCCGCGGCAAGCTTGCCCTTGGCCTTGCCGACCTGGTGCGCGAACTGCGCGCGCTCGGCGATCAGCGCCTGGATGGTGCGGTCGATCTCGTCGATCTTGGCGCGCACGTCGGCCAGGGCCGGCGTGGCGGCGGGTTTCGCAGGCTTGGCCGGCTTGGCGTCGGCGGCGGGAGATTTCTTCGGCTTTGCGGCCATGGATCGGGGGTTCCTCGGTGGTCCGGATCGCCGGCGCGATCCGGTCGCGGCTGAAGCCGCTCCTACAAAAATCGGCGACTCAGCCGTGGCGCTGCTGGAAGTCGTGCATGAACGCGACCAGCGCCTGCGCGCCGGCCAGGGGCATGGCGTTGTACAGCGACGCGCGGATGCCGCCGACCGCCTTGTGGCCCTTCAGCGCCAGCAGGCCGGCCGCCTTGGATTCGGCGACGAAGCGCGTGGTGAGAGTCTCGTCCGGCAGGAAGAACGGGATGTTCATCCGCGAGCGCACCGCCGCCGCGACCTCGTTGCGGTAGAAGCCGCCGGAGGCGTCGATCGCCGCGTACACCAGCGCCGACTTGGCCTGGTTGCGCGCGGCGAACGCCTCCACGCCGCCCTCGGCCAGCATCCATTTGAACACCAGCCCGGCCAGGTACCAGTTCCAGGTCGGCGGCGTGTTGAGCATGGAGTCGCGCGCCACATGCGAGCGGTAATCGAAGATGTCCGCGCGCGGCTGGCCGGCGCGTTCGAGCAGGTCGCGGCGGATGATCACCACGGTGACGCCGACCGGGCCGAGGTTCTTCTGCGCGCCGGCGTAGATCAGCGCGTACCTGGAGACGTCGATCGGCTCGGAGGCGATGCTGGAGCTGAAGTCGGCGAACAGCGGCACGTCGCCAACGTCGGGCGTGTCGCGGAACTCCACGCCGTGGATGGTCTCGTTGGCGGTGATGTGCACGTAGGCGGCATCCTCGCGCAGCTGCCAGGCCGCGCGCGGCGGGATGTCGCGGAAGCCGTCGGCCTCGCTGCTGGCGGCCACGTGCACGTCGACGTACGGCCCGACCTGCTTGATCGCGGTCTTGCCCCAGTGCCCGGTCACCACGTAGTCCACGGTCTGCCCGGGCGCGGCGAAGTTCAGCGCCAGCAGCGCCTGCTGGGTGGTGGCGCCACCGGCCAGGAACAGCACGGCATAGTCGTCGGGAATGCCGATCAGCCGGCGCAGGTCGGCGTCGGCCTGCGCCGCGACCTCCATGAACTCGGCGCCGCGGTGGCTCAGCTCCACGATCGAGGCGCCCACGCCGTTCCACTCCAACATCTCCGCCTGCGCCTGGCGCAGGACCGATTCCGGCAAGGCAGCGGGGCCGGCACTGAAATTGAACGCGCGCGTCATGGGGCACCTATCGGACAGGACCCCTAGTATGCCGCAGCGCAACAGCTTGCGGCCCGGGCAATTTAGGTTGCATTTGCATCCATTCGCCCTGCGCATGCGTAGTCTGTGGTGAAGTCCCCGCCACCGCTCGCCCCCTTCGCTCCAGGAGTCCGCCATGTCGTTGCGCGATGCCCTCACCGTCCCCAGCCGCGAGATCACCGACGAGGCGGTCTACCGCGACCGGCGGCGCCTGCTGCAGGCCCTGGCGCTGACCCCGGTGGCCGGCCTGGTCGGCTGCGCCGACGCCGAGCCGCCGGCCCCGCCCAAGACCGTGGTGACGCCGGAGCAGGCGCGCAGCGGGTTCCGCACCAACGAGGAGCTGACCCGCTACGAGGACGTGACCAGCTACAACAACTTTTACGAATTCGGCACCGACAAGACCGATCCGTCGAAGGCGGCCAAGACCCTGCGCACCTCGCCATGGTCGGTGAAGGTGTCCGGCGAATGCGAGAAGCCCGGCACGCTGTCCCTGGACGACCTGCTCAAGGGCCATACGCCCGAGGAGCGGATCTACCGGCTGCGCTGCGTGGAAGGCTGGTCGATGGTGATCCCGTGGCTGGGCGTGCCGCTGGGCGACGTGCTCAAGCGCTTCGCGCCGACCTCCAAGGCCAAGTATGTCGCCTTCACCACCCTGGCCGATCCCAAGCAGATGCCCGGCATCCGCTACAGCTCGATCGACTGGCCGTACAAGGAAGGCCTGCGCATCGACGAGGCCATGCACCCGCTGACCCTGCTCGCCACCGGCCTGTACGGCAAGCCGCTGCCGCAGCAGAACGGCGCGCCGCTGCGGCTGGTGGTGCCGTGGAAGTACGGCTTCAAGAGCATCAAGTCGATCGTCGAGATCCGCTTCGTCGAGCGCATGCCGGAAACCGCCTGGCACGAGCTGCAACCCTCCGAGTACGGCTTCTTCTCCAACGTCAATCCGGCGGTGGACCATCCGCGCTGGAGCCAGAAGACCGAGCGCCGTATCGCCGGCAAGGCCAGCAAGCTGTTCGCCGAGCGCATTCCCACCCGCCCGTTCAACGGCTATGCCGATCAGGTGGCGTCGCTGTATGCGGGGATGGATCTGAAGAAATGGTATTGAGGAGAGGCTGGGAATGGGGAACTGGGAATCGGGAATGGGAAAAGCGCGGCGCCTGGTGGTTGCCTCGCGCGACGGCTGGAATCGCAGTCGGCGTGCCGCGTGGCACCTGTGCCGACACGGCGCGATGACGGCGCATGGCTAAGACCTCCGCTTCGTTGATCGCTGCCAAGGCGGTGGTGCATGCGCTGGCGCTGGCGCCGATGGCGTACCTGGGCTGGCAGTTCTGGCAGGTGTGGCAGACCGGCAGCGATGCGCTCGGTGCCGATCCGGTGGCCGAGGTCGAGCACCGCACCGGGTTGTGGGCGCTGCGGCTGCTGCTGTTGACCCTGGCCATCACCCCGCTGCGGCAGCTGACCGGGCAATCGGTGCTGCTGCGTTTCCGGCGCATGCTCGGGCTGTACGCGTTCTTCTACGCGACCGTGCATCTGGCGGCCTATCTGGGGTTGGACCTGCGCGGCTACTGGACGCAGATCTTCGAGGAGATCGTCAAACGCCCGTACATCACCGTCGGCTTCCTGGCCTGGTTGCTGCTGGTGCCGCTGGCGATCACCTCCACCCAGGGCTGGATGCGCCGGCTCAAGCGCAACTGGGGCAAGTTGCACAAGGCGATCTATGCGATCGGCGTACTCGCCGTGCTGCACTTCTGGTGGCTGGTGAAGTCGGACATCCGCGAACCGCTGCTGTACGCGGCGATCCTGGCGGTGCTGCTGGGCTGGCGCGGCTGGCGGGCGCTCAGCGCGCGCCGAACCACAGCAGGCCGCTGAGCGCGGCGGCCAGCAACAAGGCGCTGAGCAGCAGCCACGGCCAGCGCCGCGCGGTGGCCGGACGTGGCGCCACCGCCGGGGTCAGCGCGAGCGCGGCCAGGGCCGGGTCGTCGCGCAGCGGCTCGGCACCGACGACCTGCGGGACCTCCAGCACGAAGCGGTGCTGGGCATCGAACACCACTTGGTCGCCGGGCTGCAGCCAGCAGCTGCGCACGGCCACGCCGTTGACCTGGGTCTGCGCATCGCCGAAGCCGCGCAGCAGCACCCGCTCGCCATGCCGTTCCAGGCGCGCGTGCTGTTCGGCGCAGGCCGGATCGTCGATGCGGATGTCGCACTCGCGCAGGCGGCCGATGCTGCGCACCCGGTCCACGGTGAAACTGCGGCCATGGTGCGGACCGCCGACGCCGCGCAGCACCAGGCGCGGATCGTCGTACTCGGCCTCGCTGACCTCAGGCAGGCGCTGCAGCGGCTCGCACTTGCCCTGCACCACCATCTCCACGCCGTCGGCGTAGACCGCGTCGCCGGCGCGCAGCAGGGCCATGCGCCGCACCGGGCGGCCGTTGACGTGGATGCCGCGGCTGCCGTTGGCGACCTGCAGCCACAGGCCGCGCCGGTCCAGACAGAACTGCGCCAGCAGCAACGCGCCCTGGGTGTCGTCGACCACGCTGACCTGGCCGGAGGCCAGCCGCACGATGCGATGCACGCCCGCGCGCAGGGGCCGGTCGGGATGTTGGCGGTTGCTGAAATGGACTTGCAGATCGTGCACGGCAGGCAGCCTAGCAGGTTGCCTGCAAGTGCAGAAGCGCGCGCTGGACAATGCACCGCGCATACGCACAATGCCTGATCGTTCACGCGGGCACCCGCCCGCACAGGAGCCAGCATGTCCAGCATCGACATCCGCCACGACCACGACAAGACCCCCGCGCAGGCCCGCAAGGCCATCGAAACCGCCGCCAAGAAGCTGGCCGAGCGCTTCGACCTGGAATCGCACTGGGATGGCGATTCCCTGCTGTTCTCGCGCTCGGGCGTGGACGGACGCATCGAACTGCTGCCCAAGCAGGTGCACGTGACTGCCGAACTGGGCTTCCTGCTGTCGGCGATGAAGGGCACGGTGGAAAGCGAGATTCGTCGCGTGCTGGCGGAAAAGCTGGGCTGATCAGTGCATCGAGCCCCTCTCCCCTCGGGAGAGGGGTTGGGGTGAGGGTGCGGCGCGTGCAGCGACTGCGACGAACTGGCGATGCGAGGCTTCGCTCGCACCCTCATCCGCCCCTTCGGGGCACCTTCTCCCGAGGGGAGAAGGAACAGCTCAAAGCCCCTCTCCCGTCGGGAGAGGGGTTGGGGTGAGGGTCCGACCGCTGACTCACTCCAACGCAAACGGATCCGGATCGCCCGCGAACAATCGTTCCGACACGGCGCGCTCGGTGGTCTCGATATCGCCGATGAACCCCTCGGCATCGCCCAGCTTGGAGAACGCGTCGAAACCCCGCTCCAGGAATCCCTGCAGTTCCGACAGCCCCGCGGCCTTGGCCGGGCCGCGGGCGAAGCGCAGCAGCATGCGCACGCCCGGCGTATGCACCGCCTTGGCCAGGCCCAGGCCGACGCGGGCGATCAGGTCGATCTGGCGCTGGCGCAGCCGGGGTAGCCCGGTCTGCCGATAGGCTTCGGCATACAACGCTTCGTCCAGGCGCTTGCGCCGCGGCGCCAGGTCCTGCAGCGCCTCGGCCATGCGCAGGTCCAGGGCGTGGGTCAGCGCACCCAGCTCGATGCCGTCGGCGACCGTGTCCAGCAACGACGCCGGCATCAGCCGCTGCATCATCGGCAACACCTTGACGATGTCGGCGTCGCGACGGCTGAAGTCGCGATCGCCATAGACGTCGGTGAGAAAGAACATCGCCGCCGGACGCCGCTGCGGATCCTCCAGGAAATGCTCGAAGCTGTGCTCCAGCCGCTCCGATTGCCAGCGCCGCAGTTCCTGCAGCCAGCGTAGCGCGTTGCGCGGTTCGCGCACGGGGTCGTGCAGCGCCTGGTGCCATGCCAGGCGGCGGCCGAGTCGTTCCAGGACGGGAGTGCTGCGCGCCATGGGCGCCGATGATGGTCGCAGCCCGGCACGACCGCAAGCGTCACGGCGCTCGGCTACACTCGCGCCACTGCCTCCTGCGGACCGCGCATGCTTTCCCTCCACAGCGCCTCGCCCCGTCCCCATTCCAACGGCCGCATCGGCCTGGCCATCGCCGGCGGCGGGCCGATCGGCGGCATGTACGGCCTCGGTGCGCTGCGTGCCCTGGACGAGGCGCTGGACGGACTGGACCTGACCCGCCTGGATTGCTACGTGGGCGTCAGCTCCGGTGCATTCCTGACCGCCGGGCTGGCCAACCGCATCAGCAGTGCCGAGATCTGCCGGATCTTCGTCACCGGCAACAGCGACGATGCGCGGTTCCGCCCGGAAGACTTCCTGCGGCCCAACGTCTACGAGTATCTGCGCCGTGCCGCGACCCTGCCGGGGCTGGCCTACGGCTGGTGGCACGACCTGCTCACCGAACCGCGCAAGACCCGCTGGTCGGACCTGATCACCCGCTTCGGCGGACTGGTGCCCAGCGGCCTGTTCGACAACGCCGGGGTCGAGCGTTTCCTGCAGGACGTGTTCAGCCGCCGCGGCCGCAGCAACGATTTCCGCGACCTCGACGCCAATCTGTTCGTGGTCGCCGTGGACCTGGACAGCGGACGTGCGGTGCGCTTCGGCGAGCCGGGCATGGACCACGTGCCGATCTCGTTGGCGATCCAGGCCAGCGCGGCGCTGCCGGGGCTGTATCCGCCGGTGCAGATCGACGGCCACCATTACGTGGACGGCGCGCTGCGCCGCACCATGCATGCCTCCACCTTGCTGGAGCGCGGCATCGACCTGATGATCGGGATCAACCCGCTGGTGCCCTACGACGCCACCCACGCGCCGCGCCGCAATGGCCACATCGACCGCGCGCGGCTGCTCGCCGGCGGCCTGCCGGCGGTGCTGTCGCAGACCTTCCGCACCCTGCTGCAATCGCGCATGCAGGTGGGGCTGGAGAAGTACGCGCGACAGTACCCGCAGGTGGATCAGTTGGTCTTCGAACCCAACGCCGACAACGGCGAGCTGTTCTTCACCAATCTCTTCAGCTACGCCGCGCGCCATCGCGTGTGCCAGCTCGCCTACCGCAACACCCTGTCCGACCTGCGCCGCAACGCGCAGACGCTGGAGCCGCTGCTGGCCGCACACGGCATCGCGCTGCGCCACGATATCCTCAATGACCGCAAGCGCACCTTCCTCGATGGCGTGGACGTGCAGCCGCGGCGCATGACCGAGACCACCGCGCGCCTGCGGCGTGCGCTGGACGACGTCGACCAGGTCATCGCCGGCCGCCGTGCCACACGCCGCACCCGCCGTTCGCCGGAGGCGTAGCGCTGCCGCCCCGGCCGACGGCGCCATCGCTCCCCGCGCACTGCGCACGCTGGTGTGATTACTCTAGTCACAGTCCCGAGTCTCGAACCCCGCCACTCACCCGCCGAAGGAACCGCACCGTCATGGCCACTCTGAAGAAGTCCGCCCGCAAGAAGCGCAGCACCGCCGCTGCCGACGACACCCTGCAGGCGCAGGCGGAAAAGCTGTCCAAGCGCCTGGGCGAATCGGCGCAGCAGGTCTGGCTGGCCGGGGTCGGCGCGTTCGGCCGTGCGCAGGCCGAGGGCGGCAAGCTGTTCGAGACCCTGGTGAAGGAAGGCCTGAGCCTGGAGCAGAGCACGCGCAAGCTGGCCGGCGGCGGGGTCGATGCGGTGCGCGATGCGGTGGAGAACCGGGTCGGCCAGGCCCGCGAGCGCGCCGCCGACACCTGGGACCGCCTGGAGAAGGTATTCGAGGATCGCGTGCAGCGCGCGCTGCGCCGCCTGGAAGTGCCCAGTCGCGAGGACCTGGGTGCGCTGATCGAGCGCGTGGACGCGCTCAATGGCGAACTGCGCCATCTGCGCGGCGGCCGTGCCACGCAGGCGGCGGGCAAGGCGCCGGCGGCGAAGAAAGCCGCCAGGAAGACCGCCGCGCCGCACCCCGCCACGGCCAAGCGCGCGGCACCGGCGCGCCGACCTGCCGGCCCGGTGGTCGCCAAGGTCGCGCCAGCCAAGCGCGCGGCCGCGCCCAAGCGCGCCAGCCGCAAGCGCAGCGAGGCCCCGACCCCGGCCGAGTAACCGAATTGTTGCAAAGCAACACGTTTTTCCAGACAATCGAAACGGACCCGCCAGTCCATCAGAAGACCGTTTGCTCCCCTCCCCTCTCGGCTTCGGACTGGCGGGTCTTTTTTGTCCGCCGTCCACCGCTGTCGCCTTGCCGGCGCCGTGACACGCTGGCGATACACTGACTTCCTTACGGCGCGTGTGCGGGTGCGAGCATGTTTTCCTGGATAGCGGCAGCGATCTTGGCAGTCGCGGCATGGCTGGCGGCCAGCCTCTACCTGTGGCTGGTACGGCGCCGCGAGAATGAGGCCAGCGCCGGACTGCACGCGCTGGCCGGCCTGCACTGGCGCGATTTCTCCTACATGGTGCGGCGCGCGATGCGCGAACAGCGCGACCTGCAGGACGCCACCGTCGACGAGCACACGAGCCAGGAACCGCAAAGCGACTTCGTGATGACCCGAGGCGAGGCGCGCTGGCTGCTGTCGTGCAAGCACGGCCGGGCCTACCGGATCGGCTCGGCCGCGGTCAACGAACTGGGCGCGGCGGCACGGCTGATGGGCGCGCAGGGCGGCATCCTGATCACCGAGGGCAAGGTGCAGCGCGACGGCATCGCCGCGGCCGAGAAGCAGGCGGTGGAAATCCTCGACGGCCCGCGCATCTGGCCGATGCTCAAGCCCTACCTGCCCAGCGAACTGGAAGACGGCGTGATCGGCGCCAGCCGCCGCCGCGCGCAGCGCCACATCGCCATCGCCGGCCTGGCCTCGCTCGCCCTGGGCGTGGTGACCGGCGTCGGTGCGCTGGCGTTGCAGCAGCCCGCAGCGCCTCCGGCAGCCGTGACCGCAACGGCGTCATCGCCTACGCCCGCTGCCGCAGCCGCGCTTACGCCGGCCGCAACCACGCCAACGAGCACCACCGCTGCCGCGCCCCAGCCTGCGCTGGACGACGCCGGCGACCTGGCCGACCCCGATCCCGCCACCGAACAACGCAACCGCCAGGAACTCTCCAAGGCCCTGGCCGGCACCCCAGGCGTGATCCGCGGCATCTGGCAGACGCAGATGACCCTGGTGGTCGACCGCAGCGGCGACGACGCCCAGGTGTGGCCGCGCATCTGCCGCGAAGTGGAGCGTTACCCGTCCCTGCGCACCGTCCGCATCCAGCTCAACCCGCGCCCGGGCCACGAGGAACCGGTGCGGTGGCGGCAATGTAGGACGTTCTGAGCGGGGATTGGAGAATCGGGAATGGGGAATCGGTAGAGCGGGCTATCGGCATTCGACTAGCATGCACCCGTGACGTTCCTGCCTGACAGGACAGAACCCGCACCGCGTGCAGCCAGCGCTGTTCCGATTCCCTACTCCCCATTCCCGATTCCCGGCTCTTACCAATGCACCCCCCGCATCAACGCCGCAAACGCGATCTGCTCCTGGCTCGGCTTGGTCTCGCGTAGCGCCTTGCGGTCGCCCTTGGCCGCGGCCGAGTCGGGGAACAGTTCGAAGGCGGTGTTCATCACCACCTCGTAGGCCTTCGGCGCCACGGCGTTGACCAGGGCGGCGAAGATGCCCAGTCGCGTGGCCACGCGACTGGGGCGTTCGATGATCGCCTTGACCATCAGGTCGGCGGCCTCGTCCACGCTCAGCGTCGGCACGCTGTCGTACATCTTGGTGGGCGCGATCATCGGCGTCTTCACCAGCGGCATGTTGACCGTGGTGAAGCTGATGCCCTTGCCCGACAACTCGCCCTGCGCGCAGCGGCTCCAGGCGTCCAGCGCCGCCTTGGAGGCGACGTAGGCGGAGAAGCGCGGCGAGTTGGCCAGCACGCCGATCGAGCTGACGTTGATGATGTGGCCCTTGCGCCGCGCGGTCATGCCCGGCAGCACGCCCATGATCAGGCGCAGGCTGCCGAAATAGTTCAGCTGCATGGTCCGCTCGAAATCGTGGAAGCGGTCGTAGCTGAGTTCGATCGAGCGGCGGATCGAGCGGCCGGCATTGTTGATCAGCACGTCGACATGGCCATGCGCGTCCAGCACGGTCTTGAGCAGGCGGTCGCAGTCGGCCAGATCCGACAGGTCGGCGGTATAGGCGAAGACCTTGCCGCCCTTGGCGTTCATCGCATCGCGTGCGGCATGCAATTCCTGCTCGCCGCGGGCCACGATGACGGTGATGGCGCCGGCCTCGGCAACGCGCTGCGCGGTGGCCAGGCCGATGCCCGAGGAGCCGCCGGTGATCAACACCACCTTGCCGCGCACCTTGCCCTTGAGCGAACGGTCGACGAACAGGTCCGGGTCCAGGTGCCGTTCCCAGTGGTCCCACAGGCGCCAGGCGTAGTCTTCCAGCCGCGGCACGGCGATGCCGCTGCCCTTGAGCGCGCGCTCGGTCTCGCGGCTGTCGAAGCGCGTGGGATAGGTGATGAACTTCAGCACTTCGCGCGGGATGCGGAAGTCGCGCAACAGCATGCCGGTGAAGCGGCGGATCGGCGGCAGGCTGCCGACCGCGGCGCGGATGCTGGAGGGCACGAACGCGAACATGCGCGCGTCCACCCGCAGGGTCATCTCCGGGGCGTGGCCGGCGCGGCAGAACACGTTGAGCACCTCGCCCACGCGCAGCGGCTCGGGGTCGGTGAGGTGGAAGGTGTGGCCGTCGAGCTTCGGCTTGTGCGCGATGTGGTCCATCGCGTCGGCGACGAAGTCCACCGGCACCAGGTTGATCCGTCCGCCCTCGATGCCCAGCATCGGCGCCCACGGCGGCAGCAGCTGGCGCAGCTTCTTGATCAGCGGGAAGAAGTAGTACGGGCCGTCGATCTTGTCGATGGCGCCGGTGCGCGAATCGCCGACCACCATCGCCGGGCGGTAGATGCGCCACTTGATCCGGGTCTCGGCGCGCACCAGCGCCTCGGCATCGTGCTTGGTGCGCAGGTAGGGATCGTCCAGGCCCTCGGCTTCCTCGAACATGTCTTCGCGGAAGATGCCCGGGTACAGCCCGGCCACCGCGATCGAACTGGTGTGGTGGAAGATGCCGGCGCCGATCTGCGCGGCCAGTTCCAGTGCATTGCGGGTGCCGTCGAGGTTGGCGATGCGCTGGTCCTCGGCCTTGGCGGTGAGGTCGTACAGCGCAGCCAGATGGAAGAAATGCTTGACCTTGCCGTGCAGCGCCTTGCGTTGCGCCGCGGACAGCCCGCAGTACTCGGCGCCGACGTCGCCGTGCAGCACCACCAGGCGCTTGGGATCCCAGCCCTGCTCGCGCACCAGCGCATCGAACTTGCGCTGCGACTCCTTGCGCAGCAGGACATGCACGACGCCCTTGCGCCGCATCAGCTTGGCCATCAGGTAGCGGCCGATGAAACCGGTGGCGCCTGTCACGAAATACGTCATGCCGAACCATCCCTCGTTCCGCGGCCACGGCCCCTCGCCCGGCCCCGGCGCTAACTTGCCAGAGTGCGGCGGGCAGGACAAACGCACGCCGGCGTATGGCGAACGTGCGGCATCGCAGCATTGCGCATCGCCGAGGCGACTGCGCGTGCCTCATCATCCGTGCTCGTCGCGCGTCGTGTCGCGTCCTGGAAGAGCGGCGTCAGCCGCGACGGCCTTCCACGGACACCTTCGTCGCGCCGGCGTACGTGAGCTGCCTGCAGTCGCCGTGCGCGCCAGGCTCAGCGCGCGCCTGGCGAGAACCGCGCGACCAGGTCGTAGGTGTCGCCGAGGAACACCTGGCGCACGAAGGTCACCGCCTGCTCGCCGCGCCAGGTGCGGCGGTCGATCAGTAGACACGCGGTGCCGGCCGGCACCTGCAGGCGCGCCGCCTGCGCGGCGCTGGCCCCGACCGCGCTGATGCGGTGTTCGGCGCGGGTCCAGGGCACGTGCTGCAGCAGCCAACTGCCGGGCACGGTGACCGCGAAGTCCATCTGCAAGGCCTCCGGCACCGCCACCGGATTGATCACGCGCTCTTCCAGCGCGAACGGACGGCCGTCGGCGTAGTGCAGGCATTGCAGCGCCAGCAGGCTGCCCTCAGCGGCGACCTCGGCCTCCTGCGGCAACGCCGCGCGCGGCGCGCGCTGCTGCCGCTCCAGCAGTTCGAAACGGTAGACATGGCCGCGCGCGGCGACCTCGACCGGGATGTCCGGGATTTCCAGCGCGACCTGCTCCATGTGCGGATGCGGCCGCGCCACGAACGAACCGGCGCGGCGTCGGCGCTCGATCATGCCGGCGTCGGCGAGCAGCGCCAGCACCTTGTTGACGGTCATCCGCGAGCAGCCGTACTGCGCCATCAGTTCGTGCTCGAACGGAATGCGATGGCCGGGCGGCCACGCGCCGCTGCGGATGTGCGCTTCGATGTCGCGGCGGATGCGCTGGCTGAGCGGCAGCGTCGGCACGGCCGGCGTCATCGGCAATTCGTGCCGCGGCAGGCAGCGCACAGCGCGCGCGGGTCGCGACTCATGCGTCCAGCAACCGGGTCAGCGCACGCGCGTAGCGGGCGGCGACGCCCTCGCGCTGCAGGTGGCGGCCCTCGCGGACCAGCGCACGCCCGTGGCGCCAGACCGAACGCACCGCACCGCCGCGCGCGGCGAACAGCCAGCTGTCGAGCCAGGCGTCGCCGTCGCGCGCCTGCAAGGCCGGATGCGTGGCGTCCAGTTCGACCAGATCGGCCGGGGCGCCCACGCACAGACCGTGTTCGACACCGAGCGCCTGCGCCGCGCCCTGCGCGGCGGACTGGAACAGCAGGCGGCCGCTGGACAGCGCGGTGTCGCCGGTGAGCACATTGCGCCCGCGCAGGCTCAGGCGCTGGCCGTACTCGAGCAGGCGCAGTTCCTCGGCCGCATCGATCAGCACATTGGAGTCGGAGCCCACGCCGAAGCGGCCGCCGGCGCGCAGGAACTCCGGCATCGGGAACAGGCCGTCGCCGAGGTTGGCCTCGGTGATCGGGCACAGCCCAACCACCGCGCCACTGGCGGCGATGCCCTGCACTTCCGCGGCGTCGACATGGGTGGCGTGCACCAGGCACCAGCGCGCATCCACCGGCGCGTGCGCCAGCAGCCATTGCACCGGGCGCTGCCCGCTCCAGGCCAGGCAGGCGTCGACTTCGCGGGTCTGCTCGGCGATATGGATGTGCACCGGGCCGCCGCACAACGGCAGCAGCGCCGCCAGTTCGTCCGGGGTGACCGCGCGCAGGCTGTGCGGGGCCAGTCCCAGCACCGCGTCATCCAGCCCCTGCAGGGCACGGCGGCTGCCGTCCAGCAGTGCGGCGAACCCGTCGACGTCGTGCAGCAGGCGCTGCTGCGCCGGGTTCGGCGCGGCGCCGCCGAAATCGGCATGCGCATAGAACACCGGCAGCAGGGTCATGCCGATACCGCTGGTCTGCGCCGCGGCAGCCAGACGCTGCGCCATCTCGGCGCGGTCGGCGTAGGGGCGGCCGTCGGCGGCGTGATGCACATAATGGAACTCGCCGACCCGGGTGAAGCCGGCCTCGAGCATCTCCACGTAGGCCTGCTCGGCGATGGCCTGCAGATCGTCGGGGCTCAGCCGCTGCAGGAAGCGGTACATCAGTTCGCGCCAGCTCCAGAAGCTGTCGCCGCTGCGCCCGCCGATCTCGGTCAGGCCGGCCATGCCGCGCTGGAAGGCGTGGCTGTGCAGATTGCCCAACCCGGGCACCACGATGTCCAGGCGCTGATCGCCAAGGGCTGCGGCCACGTCGCGCTCCACCGTGGCGATGCGGCCGCCGCGCACGCCGATACGCACGTCGCGCGCCCAGCCCTGTGGCAGCAGCGCGTGCGCGCACCAGAATTCGCCCGATCCCGCGTTGCCGTTGGCCTGCTGCTGCGCCTGGGTCTGCACTGGACACCCTCCATCGACCACAATATTGTATATACAAAATAACCGACGAGCCTGCCCGTGACCATGCCCTGCGACACGCTCTGGCACAACGCGCACCTGATGACGCTGGACGCCGAGGACGGCGGCCTGGGGCTGGTCCACGACGGCGTGGTGGCCTGCCGCGACGGCCGCATCGTCTATGCCGGCGCCGCCGCGCAGTTGCCCGGCCCGCTGTCGGCGCAACGCAGCATCGACTGCGGCGGGCGCTGGATCAGCCCCGGCCTGATCGATTGCCACACCCACCTGGTCTATGCCGGCAACCGCGCCGGCGAGTTCGAGCAGCGCCTGCTCGGCGCCAGCTACGCCGACATCGCCCGCGCCGGCGGCGGCATCGTCTCCACGGTGCGCGCCACCCGCGCCGCCGACGAGGACGCCCTGCTCGCCGCCAGCCTGCCGCGGCTGGACGCGCTGCTGGCCGAGGGCGTGACCACGGTGGAGATCAAGTCCGGCTACGGCCTGACTCTGGACGACGAACTGCGCCTGCTGCGCGTGGCGCGGCGCCTGGGCGAGCTGCGCCCGGTGGCGGTGTCGCCGACCTTCCTCGGCGCGCACGCGGTGCCGCCCGGCGCCGAGGCCCAGGCCTATATCGACGAGGTCTGCGAGCGCATGATCCCGGCGGTCGCCGCGCAGGGCCTGGCCGAGGCGGTGGACGTGTTCTGCGAGCACCTGGCGTTCACCCCGGCGCAGACCGAGCAGGTGTTCCAGGCCGCGCAACGCCATGGCCTGGCGCTGAAGATCCACGCCGAACAGCTGTCCAACCAGGGCGGCGCGGCGCTGGCCGCGCGTTACGGCGCGCGCTCGGCCGACCATGTCGAATACCTGGACGACGCCGGCGTCGCCGCCATGGCCGCGGCCGGCACCGTCGCGGTGCTGCTGCCGGGCGCGTTCTATTTCACCCGCGACACCCAGCTGCCGCCGATCGCCGCAATGCGCGCCGCCGGCGTGCCGCGTGCGCTGGCCACCGACTGCAACCCCGGCACCTCGCCGCTGACCAGCCCGCTGCTGGCGATGAACCTGGCGGCGACGCTGTTCCGGCTGACCGTGGCCGAATGCATCGCCGGCTTCACCCGCGAGGCGGCGCACGCGCTCGGGCGCCAGGACCAGGTCGGCCGGCTGCGCGCCGGGCTGGCCTGCGACCTGGCGATCTGGGACATCGCCGAACCGGCCGAATTGGTCTATCGCATGGGCTTCAACCCGCTGCATGCGCGTATCTGGAGAGGACAATGAGCGACGATGAGATCCTGCTGCGCCCCGGCGCGGTGAGCCTGGCGCAGTGGCGCGCCGTGTACCGCGGCGCCAGCGTGCGCCTGGACCCGGCCTGCGCCGACGCGGTGCTGCGCAGCGCGCGCACCGTGGAGGCGATCGTCGCCACCGGCGCGCCGGTGTACGGCATCAACACCGGCTTCGGCAAGCTGGCCAGCGTGCGCATCGAGCGCGAGGACCTGGAGGCCCTGCAGCGCAACATCGTGCTGTCGCACGCGGCCGGGGTCGGCGCGCCGATGCCGGTGCCGGTGGTGCGACTGATGATGGCACTGAAGCTGGCCAGCCTGGCCCAGGGCGCCTCCGGCGTGCAGCCGCAGACGCTGGCGCTGCTGGAAGCGCTGCTGCGCCACGAGGTGATCCCGGTGGTGCCGTGCCAGGGCTCGGTCGGTGCCTCCGGCGATCTGGCGCCGCTGGCGCACCTGGCCACGGTGATGCTCGGGGTCGGCGAGGCCTTCGTCGGCGACGCGCGCCTGCCGGCGGCGCAGGCGCTGGCCCAGGCCGGGCTGCAGCCGCTGACGCTGGGCGCCAAGGAGGGCCTGGCCCTGCTCAACGGCACCCAGTTCTCCACCGCCTACGCGCTGGCCGGCCTGTTCGAGATCGAGCGCGTGTTCCATGCCGCGCTGGTCGCCGGCGCGCTGTCCACCGAGGCCGCGAAAGGCTCGGACACCCCATTCGATCCGCGCATCCACGCGCTGCGCGGCCAGCCCGGGCAGATCGCCACCGCCGCGGCGCTGCGCGATTTGATGCACGCCTCGGCGATCCGCGATTCGCACCGCGACAACGACGTGCGCGTGCAGGATCCGTACTGCCTGCGCTGCCAGCCGCAGGTGATGGGCGCGGCGCTGGACGTGATGCGCCAGGCCGCCACCACCCTGGCCACCGAAGCCAACGGCGTGTCGGACAACCCGCTGGTGTTCAGCGACACCGGCGAGGCGCTGTCCGGCGGCAACTTCCACGCCGAGCCGGTGGCCTTCGCCGCCGACATGCTGGCGCTGGCGGTGTGCGAGATCGGCTCGATCAGCGAGCGCCGCGTCGCCATGCTGGTGGATCCGGCGCTGTCCGGATTGCCGGCGTTCCTGACCCCCAAGCCCGGTCTCAACTCCGGCTTCATGATCCCGCAGGTCACCGCCGCGGCGCTGGTCTCGGAGAACAAGCAACGCGCCTACCCGGCCAGCGTCGATTCGATCCCGACCTCGGCCAACCAGGAAGACCACGTGTCGATGGCCGCGCACGGCGCGCGCCGCCTGCTGGCGATGGCCGAGAACGCGGCCAATGTGGTCGGCATCGAACTGCTGGCGGCCGCGCAGGGCTGCGACTTCCACGCGCCGCTGCGCTCCAGCGCCGTCCTGGAAGCGGCGCGCGCGCTGCTGCGCGTCCGCGTCCCGGCGCTGCAGGACGATCGCTATTTCCATCCGGACATGCTGGCCGCCACCGCGCTGGTGCGCGACGGCGCGCTGGCCGCGGCGGTGGGGATGCGGCTGCCCGAGGTTAGCGTCTGATCTGAAGACCCCGTCGCAGGAGCAGCTCTGCCCCTTTTTGAGATCAGCCGCAACCGGGCTTTACCGGGTAATGCCCCGTTCGCGGCTGAAGCCGCTTCCACAGAACAGCACAACGCGAGGCCGTATGACATCCCTGCCCGAGTGGCTCACTGTGCACCGCGGCGATGCGCCGCTGATCCTCAGCTTCCCGCACACCGGCACCGACCTGCCGGAAGCGCTGGCCGACCGTTTCGTCTCGCCATGGCTGGCGCAGCGCGATGCCGACTGGTGGGTGCACCTGCTGTACGACGTCGCCAACGCGCTGGGCGCGACCACCGTGCGCACCGCGATCTCGCGCTCGGTGATCGACGTCAACCGCGACCCGGCCGGGGTGTCGCTGTATCCCGGGCAGAACACCACCGGGCTGTGCCCACTGACCACCTTCGATGCGCAGCCGCTGTACCGGCCCGGGGCCGAGCCGGATGCGGCCGAGATCGACGCGCGCCGCGCGCAGTGGTTCGCGCCCTACCACGCCGCACTGGACGCGGAGATCGCGCGCCTGCGCGCCCTGCACCCGGCCATCGTGGTGTACGACGCGCATTCGATCCGCTCGCGCATTCCGCACCTGTTCGACGGCGAGCTGCCGCAGTTCAACATCGGCAGCGCCGGTGCCTTCGGCGCGGTGGACAGCAGTTGCGCGGCAGCGCTGACCGATGCGGTGGAGCGCGTCTGCGCCGGCAGCGGCTTCAGCCACGTCCGCAACGGCCGCTTCAAGGGCGGCTGGAGCACCCGCCACCACGGCGCGCCGGCCGACGGCGTGCACGCGATCCAGATGGAACTGGCCTGCCGCGGCTACATGCACGAGCCGGACACGGTCGACCCCAGCAACTGGCCCTCGCCGTGGCAACCCGAATACGCCGCGCCATTGCGCGCGGTGCTGCAGCAGGTGCTGCAGGCCTGCCTCGACTTCGCCCGCAGCCCCGCCGCATCCGCCCGCGCCGCCAACTGACGCGCGCGCAGCGCGTTCCGCCTTCCGCGCATCCACCTGAGGATTCCCGCATGACCCGCCTCGACGCCACCCGCACCATCCAAGCGCCCACCGGCAGCACCCTCACCTGCAAGAGCTGGCTGACCGAAGCGCCGCTGCGCATGCTGATGAACAACCTGCACCCGGACGTGGCCGAGCGGCCGCAGGAACTGGTGGTGTACGGCGGCATCGGCCGCGCCGCGCGCGATTGGGAGAGCTTCGACGCCATCGTCGAGACGCTCAAGCGCCTGGACGACGACCAGACCCTGCTGGTGCAGTCGGGCAAGCCGGTCGGCGTGTTCCGCACCCATGCCGACGCGCCGCGGGTGCTGATCGCCAATTCCAACCTGGTGCCGCGCTGGGCCAACTGGGACCACTTCAACGAACTCGATAAGAAAGGCCTGGCCATGTACGGCCAGATGACCGCCGGCAGCTGGATCTACATCGGCGCGCAGGGCATCGTGCAGGGCACCTACGAGACCTTCGTCGAAATGGGCCGGCAGCACTACGGTGGCGACCTGTCCGGCAAGTGGCTGTTCACCGGCGGTCTCGGCGGCATGGGCGGCGCGCAGCCGCTGGCCGCGGTGATGGCCGGCACCTCGTGCCTGGCGGTGGAATGCCGCAAGAGCAGCATCGACATGCGCCTGCGCACCGGCTACCTGGATACCTGGACCGATAATCTGGACGAGGCGCTGCGCCTGATCGCCGAATCGTGCACGGCGAAGACGCCGCGCTCGGTCGGCCTGCTCGGCAACGTCGCCGACGTGCTGGCCGAGCTGCTGGCGCGCGGGATCAAGCCGGACCTGCTGACCGACCAGACCTCCGCGCACGACCCGGTCAACGGCTACCTGCCGCAGGGCTGGACGGTCGAGCAGTGGGACGCCAAGCGCGTCTCCGCACCGAAGGAGGTGGAACAGGCCGCGCGCGCCTCGATGGCCAACCACATCCGCGCCATGCTCGGTTTCCACGCCCTGGGCGTGCCGACCGTGGACTACGGCAACAACCTGCGGCAGATGGCGCTGGAGGAAGGCGTGGCCAATGCCTTCGACTTCCCCGGCTTCGTCCCCGCCTACATCCGCCCGCTGTTCTGCCGCGGCGTCGGCCCGTTCCGCTGGGCCGCGCTGAGCGGCGACCCGGAGGACATCGCCAGGACCGACGCCAAGGTCAAGGAACTGATTCCCGACAACCCGCACCTGCACCGCTGGCTGGACATGGCCGCCGAGAAGATCCGGTTCCAGGGCCTGCCGGCGCGGATCTGCTGGGTCGGCCTGGGCGACCGCGACCGCCTGGGGCTGGCGTTCAACGAGATGGTCGCCAAGGGCGAACTGAAGGCGCCGGTGGTGATCGGCCGCGACCACCTGGACAGCGGCAGCGTCGCCTCGCCGAACCGCGAGACCGAGGCCATGGCCGACGGCTCCGACGCCGTCTCCGACTGGCCGCTGCTCAACGCCCTGCTCAACACCGCCAGCGGCGCCACCTGGGTCTCGCTGCATCACGGCGGCGGCGTCGGCATGGGTTTCTCGCAACACGCCGGCATGGTCATCGTCTGCGACGGCACCGAGGCGGCGGCCAAGCGCATCGCCCGGGTGCTGTGGAACGACCCCGCGACCGGCGTCATGCGTCATGCCGATGCGGGGTATGCCATCGCCCTCGACTGCGCCCGCGACAAGCACCTGGACCTGCCCGGCATCCTGCGCTGAGGCCGGCGCCCGTCCGCCGCCTGCGCGCGGCGGGCGGGCGCACGACGCGGCAAAGCGGAACTGCGTCACCCCTCGCACGATACAGCCTCAAGTTCGGCCGAGCTGCGCCGACAAGGGATGCATCGTTTCAAGGAGCCTGCATGGGCATCCTGATCTACCTCACTCCTGCCGTGGCGCTGTGGGCTGCCGTTGCCACAGCGTTCGCGCATGGCTTGTTCCAGCGTCTGGGGCATGCCTATCGGCGCGACGCGACTGCGAAGGAGACGATCGCGCGGTATCAGGCGGCGCTGAGCCAGCTGAAGGCGCAGGCCGCCGCCAGCGCGCAGGAACTGGAAACGCTGCGCCAGGACCACGAGCGCCTGCGCGCGACCTACGAATACGAGGCAGCGCCCGCAGCGGCGGCGTCCGCCAATGCCGCACCGGCCGCGGCGCCTTCGCCCGTTCCCCCGAAGCCAGGGCCGGCACCGGCGGCGCCCCCGGCCGCGCCGCCCTCGACCATCGCCCTGGCGCAGATCGACATCGCCGACGAAGTCGGCACCCTGCTCGCCCACGTCGCCCGCGTGGCGCGCAGCATCCGCCGCTACAGCGCCTACAGCCGCGGCCACAACGGCCCGGAGCCGGCCAGCGCGCGCTACGACCTGCACTGGCTCTCCGACTGCCTGCACAACCTGGACCAGGTCGGCCACGCCCTGGCGCGCAACAACATGGAAACCCTCACCGCCGCCTGCACCGAACTGCTGACCATGTACGAGCAGTACCTGCGCGACGGTTCCGGCTACAACAGCCGCGACACCTTCCAGCGGCTCAGTACGCAGGTGCCGCTGGCCGAAGTCACCGATGCGATCCGTTCCATCGCGGCCAAGGCCTCGCTGGCGCGACAGGCGCAGGCCGCCCACGAAGAGGCCGCGCATGCGCACGAACGCGTCGCCGACAGCCGCCAGGCCGACGCCCTGTCGATGCTGTAACCGCGGCGTCCGCGCCGGCCACCGGCCGCGGCCCGCGTTGACCCGGCCTCCCGCCCGTGCTGTGATGCCTGCCGGTCAGGGCGGAGCGGGATCATGGCAGACAGCAAGGCGGCCTTCGAGAAAGCGGTCCAGGACATCAAGCAGCGGGCCGAGCGCCCCGACAACGACACCCTGTTGCGGCTGTACGCGCTGTACAAGCAAGGCTCGGAGGGCGACGTCAGCGGCGCCAAGCCGGGCTTCTTCGACTTCGTCGGCACCGCCAAGTACGAGGCCTGGGCCAAGCTCAAGGGCGTGCCGCAGGCGGAAGCGCAGAAGAAATACGTGGACCTGGTGAAGAAGCTGCTGGCCTGATGGCCCGCGACACCCGGCGGCGCATCCTCGAGACCGCCCTGGCGATGTTCAACGCGCAGGGCGAGCCGCACGTCACCACCAACCACATCGCCGACGAGCTGGAGATCAGCCCCGGCAACCTGTACTACCACTTCCGCAACAAGGACGACATCATCGAGCACCTGTTCGCGCGCTACGAGGAGCGCATGGACACGGCGCTGGCGCTGCCGAGCGCGCGCCTGCCGGGGCTGGAGGATATCTGGCTGCAGTTGCACCTGGTGTTCGAGTGCATCTGGGACTACCGCTTCCTGTACCGCGACCTGGTCGAGATCCTCAGCCGCAGCCGGCGCCTGCGCCTGCGCTTCGCGCGCATCCTGCGCCGTGCCGACGCCAGCGTGCAGGCGGTGTTCGAGGGACTGGCGCAGACCGGCGCGATGCGCGCCAGCGCCCAGGAACGCGGCGGCGTGGCCACCAACGTGCTGGTGGTGGCCACGTTCTGGCTCAACTATGCGGCCGCGCGCGGCGAAAAGGACGAGCGAGTGGCGATCCGCCACGGCATCGTGCAGGTGATGCAACTGATCGCGCCGTTCCTGCGCGACGCCGAACGCGCGCACCTGGCCGCGTTGATGGACGCCTATCTGGATTGAAGCGCCCTGCCCTGCGCGCAAGCACAGGCGGGGCGGTGCCGCTCAGTCGGCGGCGGCCTGCGCGGCTGGCCCGTCGAGCCGGTAGACCTTGCAGACCAGGCCCGGCGGGGTGCGGTAGGTGCGAAAGCCGATGGCCTCGTAGTACGCCTGCCCGAGCGCATTGTCGGCGGCGATGCTGGCGTCAATCTGCGCCAGCCCGGCGCTGCGCGCGGCCGCACAGGTGGCCCGGAACAGCGCGCTGCCGACCCCACGGCGCGCCGCGCGCGGGTCGACGTGGGTGCCGATGATGCCCCAGCCATCGGCCACGTCGTAGGCATTGCCGGGACGCGCGATGCGCAGCGACTGGAAGCCGAGGACACGCCCGTCGGCGTCCTCGGCCAGCACGCACTGGAGACGATCGGGATGCTGCAGGTAGGTCGCGCGCACCGTCGCCAGATCGGTCGGCGCCTTGCGCAGGCCGGCGGCGAAGATCGCGTTCTGCACCGCGACCATCGCCTCGGCATCGTCAAGCGTGGCGGGCCGGATCTGCATGGTGCCGTCTCTCGTCAGGTCGTGGCCGGCGAGTATGCCCGAGCGTGGCCGGCCGCCATGCGTGCGGAGGCGCCGGGTCAGGCGCCAGCGCGACGACGACCAGTCACGCGCTTGGCCGGGCTGCGCTTGGCCGCCGCCGGCTTGGCGCCGCGCTTGCCCGTCGCGGCGCGCTTGCGCGACTGCGGACGCGCCTGCAACCCCAGCTTGACCAGCACCGGCTGCAGGCGCGCCTCGACCTCGGCGCTCAACGGCTGCACCTGACCACGCAGCGCCGCCGCGCCCTCGCGCACGCTGCTCTCGGCCTCGTCGGCCAGTTGCGTGGCCAGCGCCTTGAGCGTGGCAGCGCCCTGCGCGGCATCGGCGGCGGCGGCCAGCGCGCGCTTGCGGGTCAGCGCGACCACGCCCAGCCCGGCCAGCCACAGGTGCCGCGGGTTCAGCCGGTCCGGCCGCAGCGCGGAGGGGGAACGCTTCTTGGTCGCCATCGCAGGATCTCCAGAGGGGGCCGGCAGTGGCCCCGATGCGCACCATGCTGGCGCCGGCGGCTTGAGCAAACACACTATCGGCGCCCCACCCTTGCCACGTGCCGGCAGCGGCGCCATGCTCGGCGCGGACGCCGTGGCCCGGCGCCGCACAGGGAGATCCACATGGCAGCAAAATCGGGCGCGTGGGCGCCGTTTCCGTACGACGCCAAGGCCTACGCCTACGCCGGCGAGGCGCTGAAGAAAGCGTGGCCCAAGCTGCACGCTGGCGACCGCGAACCCTATCCGGACCCGGCACGCGCGCAGGCCCTGCTCGACGCAGCCGGCAAGGCCGGCAAGGGCCACGACGCGCAGACCCTGTCGGCCGCGCTGATCGAGGCCTGGCGGGCGTTCCACCATGGGCAGTTCCAGCAGGCCTACGAGGCCGGCAAGGCGCTGGGCGTGTTCGGCGCCTCCGTCGCGGTCAAGGCGATCGGCATCCACGCCGGCTATCTGGTCGAGGACGAAAAAGAGCAGTTGCAGCGGCTGCAGCAGGCCGCGACGCTGGCCGAGGCGGCGATCGCCGCGCTGCCGGACGAGGCCAACAGCCACTACCGCCACGCCTTCGCGCTGGGCCGCTACAGCCAGGGCCTGAGCATCGTCAAGGCGCTCAAGCAGGGCATCGCCAGCAAGGTGCGCGCCTCGCTGGAAGCGGCCCTGGAGCTGGAGCCCAAGCATGCCGAGGCGCACATGGCGCTGGCCCTGTACCACGCCGAGATCATCGGCAAGGTCGGCGCGATGATCGGCGGCCTGACCTACGGGGCGAAGGCGGCCACCGCCGAACAGCATATCCAGCAGGCGCTGAAGCTGGTGCCGGACGCGCCGATCGCCCACGTCGAACACGCCAACGTGCTGCTGTTGCTGTACGGCGACAAGCGCGAGGAAGACGCCGCCGCGGCGTTCGAGAAGGCCGCCAAGCTCAAGCCGCGCGATGCGATGGAAGCGCTGGACGCAGCGTTTGCTCGCGATCAGTTGGAGTAGACGCCGGCGCAAGTTGAGCGTATCGCGATGTTTTCTCGTAGGGGCGGCTTCAGCCGCTGCTACAACGCATCGCATACCCGTGATTGGACACACCGTGAGGCGACCAGCGTGATCGGCGGCGGGAGGCCAATCACCCTCTTCCCGCATCCACCCCGTCCCGCCGCCGCGAAGCCGCATCGCGACCTCGCAGCGACGGCCCGCATCAGCCTGCCGGCGGTAGCGCATAGGCGATCACGTAGTCGCCGCGCTTGGTCTCCATGAAGTGATGGCCGGCGGCGACGATGATCAGGTACTCGCGCCCGTCGACCGCGTACACCATCGGCGTGGCCTGGCCACCGGCCGGCAGCTTGGCCTGCCACAGGGTCTTGCCGCTGGCCAGGTCGATCGCGCGGATCAGGTCGTCGGTCGCCGCAGCGATGAAGATCAGCCCGCTGGCGCTGACCACGGCGCCGCCGTTGTTGGGCGTGCCGATCTCGATCGGCAAGCCGGAGTGGATGCCGAACGGGCCATTGCCGCGCGCGCTGCCGAACGGACGGTCCCACAGAGTCTTGCCACTGGCCAGGTCGATCGCACGGATGCCGCCGTACGGCGGCTGCTTGCACAGCAGCCCGGTGAACGGCAGGCGCCAGCCGGCGTTGACGTTGATCGCGTACGGCGTGCCGGCCTGCGGATCGCCGGCGCCCTCTGCGCCGCCGCTGTCGCCGCGCACCTGGTCGCGCGGCGCCCAGCCCAGCTTGTCGGCCTTGGCCCGCGGCACCAGCCGGTTGTAGTTGGGCATGTCGTTGTAGTTGGCGACGATCACCCCACGCTGCGGATCCACCGCCACGCTGCCCCAGTCCGAGCCGCCGTTGTAGCCGGGGTACTCGATCGAATGGCGGTCGGCTTCCGGCGGCGTGTAGATGCCCTTGTAGCTGGCACTGCGGAACTGGATGCGGCACACCAGTTGGTCGATCGGGGTCATGCCCCACATGTCGCGCTCGGTCAGGTCGCGCTTGCGCAGCGAGTGGTACAGCGAGAACGGCTGGGTCTTGGCGCGGCGCTGCGGCTCAACACCGCCACCCGGCACCGCGCGTTCCTCGACCCCGACCAGCGGCTTGCCGGTGCGCCGGTCGAGCACGTACAGCTCGCCCTGCTTGCTCGGCAGCAGCACCGCCGGCACGGTGGTGCCGTCGTGCGGGAAATCCAGCAACGTCGGTTGCGACCCCAGGTCGTAGTCCCACACGTCGATGTGGGTGTCTGGAAATTCCACACCGGCTTGCCGGTGGTGACGTCCCGCGCGACCAGCGAGGTCGCATAGCGGTCTTCCTGCGGGGTGCGCGAACTGCTCCAGTAGTCGGCCGAGGAATTGCCCATCGGCAGGTACACGTAGCCGAGTTGCTCGTCGCCGGCCGCGCTGGTCCACATGTTGGGCGTACCACGGGTCCAGGTCTGCCCCGGCGGCGGCGCGCCGGTCCAGTCCGGATGGGTCATGTCCCAGGCCCAGCGCAGCGCGCCGGTCACCGCATCGAAGCCCTGGATCACGCCCGACGGTTCGTAGCGCTTCTGTCCGTCCAGCACCTGGTGGCCGGTGACGACCACCCCGCGCACGATGGTCGGCGGCGAATTGATCGAGACGTAGCCCGGCGGCGTGGAGCCCATGCCGACGGTGATGTCGACCTGGCCGTGCTGGCCGAAGTCCTCGCAGGGCTTGCCGTCGGCCGCATCGACCGCGATCAGGCGTCCGTCCAGGGTGCCTTCGATGATGCGCTGGCGGCAGGCCGTCGACGCCGTAGCCTGAGCGTCGGGCACCGCGTAATAGCTGACGCCGCGGCAGGCGGCGGTATACGGGATCGCCTTGTCCGCCACCTTGGGATCGTAGCGCCAGCGTTCGCGGCCACTGCGCGCATCCAGCGCGATCAGCTGATTGCGTGCGCTGCACAGGTACAGGCTGTCGCCGATCTTCAGCGGCGTGGTTTCCGCGCCCCAGCGCTTGTCCGGCAGGTCGCCGGTGCGGAAGGTCCAGGCGGTGCGCAGCTGCGCCACGTTGCCCGGGGCGATCTGCCGCAGCGGCGTGTAGCGGCTGCCGGCGTTGTCGCGACCGTAGGCGGCCCAGTCGGCATCGGCGGGCGCGTCGGCCGGCTGCGCGCCGGTGCGCGGGGTCGCCAGCGCCGCGGCCATGCCGGCCGCATGCGCCAGCGTGCCATCGGCCTCGGTGACGCCATAGGGCAAGAACGCCAGCGCAAACGCGCCGACGAACACCAGCGCCAGCACCGCGGCGAGCGTGCGCGACAACCTGCGCGAGAACGGCCGGTCCAGCCGCGGCAGCAGCAACGCCAGCAGCAGCGCCAGGAACACCATCAGGCCCATGCGCGGCACCCAGCGCCAGTAGTCGGCGCCCGACTCCCATGCCGCCCACAACAGCGACAGCAGGAAGGTCGCCGCAAACCACAGCGCACCATTGCGCCGCGCGCGCCACAGTTGCACGCCGGAGATCGTCAGGCCGAGGCCGGCGACCAGGTAGTACCAGGAGCCGCCTATCGCCAGCAGCCAGGCGCCACCGATCGCCAGCACCACTCCGATCAGCGCGCAGGCCCCGCCGAGCAACTGCAGCGGCCAGCCGCCACGACGCTGCATTCATTCGAATTCGTTCATTGCCACTCCTCGCAGGACACGGCCACGCGGAACATCCGCCGTGGCAGCGGCGCACGCGCGCCGCGCGTCCTTATCCCAGGCAGCCGGTGAATGCCGTGCGTTTCCTGCTGACACACGCTGACACGCAACCTTGCCGTCCTCGTGATCCAGCATCGACCTGGGCATCACGCGGCCTGTGTCGTCAAGAGCGACGACGACCCGACGATATGTGCAGTCGGTATGGCGCAGCGGTCGTACAAATGGCTGCCTTGGCGCCGCGTGTATACGCTCGCAGCAGGTCGCCCGCATCGTCAATGGTCATTCCGAAAACGACGACGCCGGCACGAGGCCGGCGTCGTCGTTCGCTCAGGAGCGGATCACGCCTGCGGCGGTGCAGCCTCGCCAGCGCCTTCGGCGACGCCGTCCTCGCCCGGCAGCACGTCCTCCTCGACCAGCGAGCCGTCCAGGCGTTCCACCGCCTGCAGCTTCTCGCCCTTGGACAGGCGGATCAGGGTCACGCCCTGGGTGTTGCGGCCGACGCGGGAGATTTCCGAGGCGCGGGTCCGCACCAGGGTGCCGCCGTCGGAGATCAGCAGCACTTCGTCGCGGGTGCTCAGCAGCACCGCACCGACCAACTTGCCGTTGCGCTCGCTGGTCTGGATGCCGATGACGCCCTGGGTGCCGCGGCCCTTGCGCGGATACTCGCCCAGCGGGGTGCGCTTGCCGTAACCGTTCTCGGTCGCGGTGAGGATGTAAGCATCGGCCTCGTCGCCGTTGCGCGCCTCGGCATCGACCTCGGTGTCCGCTGCGGCGTCGACGTCGTCGGCGTCCTCGTCCTGGCCCACCGCCGGTTCGGCCACGATCAGGCTGACCACGTACTCGCTCTTGGCGAGGCGAATGCCGCGCACACCGCGGCTGCTGCGACCGGTCGGCTTGACCCCGCCGCGGCTCTTGCGCCGCGCGCCACGGGCGTCGTCGCCCTCCTCGCCCGCGGCCTCGTCGTCGGCCACGGCGCCGTCGTCGGCACCGACCTCGTCGACGGCCGCATCATCGGCCTCGTCGTCCTTGGGCCGTTCGGAGAAGCGCACGGTCTTGCCGTTGGAGGCGAACAGCAGCACGTCGCGCTCGCCGTCGGTGAGCGCCACGCCCACCAGGGCGTCGCCCTCGTCCAGGTTGATCGCGATCTTGCCGATCTTGCGCTGGAAGGCGAACTCGCTCAGCGGGGTCTTCTTGACCATGCCGTTGCGGGTGGCGAAGAACACGTAGCGGCCCTCGGCGTACTCGCGCACCGGCAGCACCGCCTGCACGCGCTCGCCGTTCTCCAGCGGAATCCAGTTGACGATCGGGCGGCCGCGCGCGTTCGGCCCGGCCTCCGGCAACTGGTGCACGGGCAGCCAGAACACCTTGCCGCTGCTGGTGAAGGTCAGCAGCGTGTCGTGGGTGTTGACCAGCCACAGCTGATCGATGAAATCCTCTTCCTTGGTCGCCGCCGCACTGCGGCCGCGACCGCCGCGGCGCTGCGCGCGGTAGGCGCTGACCGGCTGGCGCTTGGCGTAGCCGGCATGCGACAGGGTCACCACCACGTCTTCCGGCGCGATCAGGTCGAGGATGTCCAGATCCTCTTCGCTGTGGCGGATCTCGGTGCGGCGCGCATCGCCGTATTCCTCGCGGATGTTGACCAGCTCTTCGCGGATCACCTGCAGCAGCACGTCCGGGTTTTCCAGGATGCGGATCAGCCCGGCGATGGCGTCCAGCAGCTGCTTGTATTCCTCGGTCAGACGCTCCTGCTCCAGGCCGGTCAGGCGGTGCAGGCGCATTTCCAGGATCTGCGTGGCCTGCACCTCAGTCAGCTGGTAGCCGCCGCCGACCAGGCCAACGCCGCTGGGCAGATCTTCCGGGCGCGAGGCCTCGGCGCCGGCCGCGTTGAGCAGCGCGCCGACCAGGCCCGGTTGCCAGGTCTTGGCCAGCATGCGCTCGCGCGCTTCGTTCGGGTTCGCCGAGGTCTTGATCAGCTCGATCATCTCGTCGATGTTGGCGAGCGCGACGGTCAGACCTTCGAGGATATGCGCGCGGGCGCGCGCCTTGCGCAGTTCAAAGATGGTGCGGCGGGTGACCACTTCGCGGCGATGGCGGACGAAGGCCTCCAGCATCTGCTTGAGGTTCATCAGCTGCGGGCGGCCATCGACCAGCGCCACCATGTTGATGCCGAACACCGACTCCATCTGGGTCTGCTGGTACAGGTTGTTCAGCACCACGTCGGCGGCTTCGCCGCGCTTGACCTCGATGTAGATGCGCATGCCGTCCTTGTCGGACTCGTCGCGCAGCTCGCTGATGCCTTCGAGCTTCTTTTCCTTGACCAGCTCGGCGATCTTCTCGATCAGCCGCGCCTTGTTGACCTGGTACGGGATCTCGGTGACCACGATCGCTTCGCGGCCGTTGTCCTGGATCTCGATCTCGGCCTTGGCGCGCATGCGCACGCGGCCGCGGCCGGTGCGATAGCCAGCGACGATGCCGGTGGTGCCGTTGATGATGCCGGCAGTCGGGAAATCCGGGCCGGGGATGTGCTCCATCAACCCGTCGACGTCGATCTGCGGATTGTCGATCAGCGCCAGGCAGGCGTTGATCGACTCGGTCAGGTTGTGCGGCGGGATGTTGGTGGCCATGCCCACCGCGATGCCGGCCGAGCCGTTGACCAGCAGGCTCGGGAAGCGCGTCGGCATCACCGACGGTTCCTGTTCCTTCTCGTCGTAGTTGGGCTGGAAATCGACGGTTTCCTTGTCGATGTCGGCCATCATCTCGTGCGCGAGCCGCGACATGCGCGCCTCGGTGTAACGCATCGCCGCCGCGGAATCGCCGTCGACCGAACCGAAGTTGCCCTGTCCGTCCACCATCAGGTAGCGCAGCGAGAACGGCTGCGCCATGCGCACCAGGGTGTCGTACACCGACTGGTCGCCGTGCGGGTGGTACTTACCGATGACGTCGCCGACGATACGCGCCGACTTGTAGTAGGGCTTGTTGCTGTGCGCGCCCAACTCGTTCATCGCGAACAACACGCGGCGATGCACCGGCTTGAGGCCGTCGCGCGCATCCGGGAGGGCACGCCCCACGATCACGCTCATGGCGTAATCGAGGTAGCTCTTGCGCATCTCGTCTTCCAGGTTGACCTGGATGATTTCCTTGGCGGATTCTGCCATTCGGGTTCCGTAAGTCTGGTGGCGGATCGACCACCACGCCGGCCCGCGACAGGCGGGCCCGCCGCGGCCGCACGCCTAGGGCGCACGGCGGTCGATCGAACCGCCGGATTCTATCATGACAGGCGCCCGATTGCCCGGTTTTTGCCGGCGCGAACAAGCACTTGCGCGCCACCGGCCACCTCTGCCGGGCGCGGCGGCGCTCCCTGGAACTCAGCCGCCGAAGGCGGCGCGCATGCGCGCCGGGTCCGGCTGCTCGATCACCCCGCGCTCGGTGACGATGGCATCGATCAGGTCCGCCGGGGTCACGTCGAACACCGGGTTCCAGGCGGCGATGCCGTCGGCCACGGTGCGGGTGCCGCCGACGCCGAACAGCTCGCCCGGATCGCGTTGCTCGATCTCGATCTGCGCGCCATCGGCGGTGTCCATGTCCACGGTGGACGACGGCGCCACCACCATGAACCTGACGCCATGGTGGCGCGCGGCGATCGCCAGCTGGTAGGTGCCGATCTTGTTGGCGGTGTCGCCATTGGCGCAGATGCGGTCGGCGCCGACGATCACCCACTGCACCGCGCCGGTCTTCATCAGGTGCGAGGCCGCCGAATCGGCGATCAGGGTGGCGTCGATGCCGTCCTGCTGCAGTTCCCACACGGTCAGCCGCGCGCCCTGCAGCCACGGCCGGGTCTCGCCGGCGAACACCTTGGCGATGCGCTGCTGGGCGACGCCGGCGCGGATCACGCCCAGCGCGGTACCGAAGCCGGCGGTGGCCAGCGAGCCGGTGTTGCAATGGGTCAGCACGCCGCTACCCGGCACGATCAGGCCGGCACCAAGCGCGCCCATGTGCCGGTTGGCGGCCAGATCCTCTTCGGCGATCGCCTGCGCCTCGCGCTCCAGCACGGCCTGCCAGTCGCTGCCGGCCGCGCCCAGTGCGGTGCGCATGCGCGCCAGCGCCCAGGCCAGGTTCACCGCGGTCGGGCGCGCGGCATTGAGCCGCTGCAGGGCCGGCTCCAGCTTCAGCAACGCCTCGGCGCCGTTCTCGGCCTGCACCTCGCGCGCGGCCAGCACCGTGCCCCAGCCTGCAGCGATGCCGATCGCCGGCGCGCCGCGCACGGCCAGGGCGTGGATCGCCGCGGCGACCTGGTCGCTGTCGGTGCAGCGCACGTGTTCGACCGCGAACGGCAGCTTGCGCTGGTCCAGCAGCTCCAGCGCGTCGCCGGTCCACAGGATCGGGCGGATATGGTCGTAGCGGGCGTAATCGATATCGAGTGCGGCGTTCATCGCGCCATTGTAAACGCCGGCGATTGCGGATTGAGGACGCCGCGCGGTGTCGCAACGCCGCCAGCGCTCAATTGACGCTGAACTCGGCGCGGCAGCCCTTGTCCACCCAGATGCCGTCGCGGTCCCAGCCCCAGCTGTCGTCCTGCACGCAGGGCGCGCCGGACAATTGCCGGCGCAGTTCGACACGATCCTGCACGCTGACGCCGCAGCGGCGCCGCGCCTTGCCCTTGGATTCGCACAGCACCGGCCGCGGGCCGGCGGGGAAGCCGGAGCCGTCGGCGGCGCCGATCTCGAACTCGCCGCGGCAGCCGCGCGCGACCCAGATCTCGTTGCGGCGCACGCCCCAGCTGCGCTCCTCGCGGCACGGCACCGACGACAACTGCCGCATCAATCGCACCGGGGCGCCGCGCAGCATCACCGGGCAGCTCTCCAGGCGCCCGTCGGACTCGCAGCGCAACACGCGGCGCATCGCGCTGCGCGGCGCCTCCACCGGATTGGGACGGAATTCGGCGCGACAACCCAGGGTCACCCACACGCCGGTGGCGTCGGAGCCCCACTCGCTGCCGCGGATGCAGTCGTTGTCGGAGAGTTGCCGCACCAGTTGCACGCCCTGGTCGGTGGACATCGGACAGTGCACCCAGGTCATGTCGCGCGACTCGCAGCGCACCACCGCGGCATCGTACGCATCGGTGTCCTGCGCCGGCGACGGCATCGGCCACACGCTTGCCGCCAACCCCAGCCAACACCAGCCACCGAGCCCGTACGCCCACTTCATGCTTGGCTCTGCCCCTATGCCTAGAACCTGAACAACGAAGACCTGCTGGCGCGCAGCGTGCGCTTGCCGTGCCCGATCAAACCATCATCGGTGTGGACAACGCAACAACGCGCCGCGAAAACACGTGACGGCCGGTTCAGGCATGCGCGAAATCGTAGGCGAGCACCTCGCCGATCTGCGCGGTGCCGCGCATCGCCATCAGCAGCCGGTCCACGCCGACCGCGACGCCGGCGCAGTCGGGCAAGGCCGGCAGCGCCTGCAGCAGCCGCTCGTCCAGCGGCGGCAGCACCGCGCCGCGCGCCTGACGCAGCGCATGGTCGCGCAGGAAGCGCCGGCGCTGCTCGGCGGCATCGTTGAGCTCGTGGTAGCCGTTGGCCAGTTCGTAGCTGCCCAGGTACAGCTCGAAGCGCTCGGCCACCGGCGGGTCGCCGTCGCGCACGCGCGCCAGCGCGCACTGGCTGGCCGGCCAGTCGTGGACCACGGTGAGGCGGTCGGCCGGGAACGCCGGCTGCAGGCAGTGGGTCATCAGCAGGTCCAGCCAGTCGTCGCGGCCCAGGCCGTCGGCATCGATGTGGATCTCGCGTAGCGGCTGCTGCAGCGCCTCCAACGGCGCAGTGAATGGATCCAGCTGCAGCCCCTGCACGAACAGCTCGCGGTAGCTGAGCACCTGCAGCGTGGCGCTGCGTCCGACCAAGGCCAGCGCGGTGCGCACCAGCTCCACGGTCTCCTCGATCAACTGCCGGTGATCCCAGCCGACCCGGTACCACTCGAGCATGGTGAACTCGGGATTGTGGCGGCCGCCGGCCTCGCCGTTGCGGAACACCCGCCCCAGTTCGTAGCAGTCGCCGATGCCGGCGGCGAGCAGCCGCTTCAGCGGGTACTCGGGCGAGGTCCGCAGCCAGCGCAGCGCCGGACCTGCGTCGACGTGGCCGCTGAAGCGGGTCTGGAAGCTGTCGATGTTCGGCTCGGTGTTGCCGGCCGCCGACAGCATCGGCGTCTCCACTTCCAGCAAGCCGCGCGCGGCGAAGAAGCCGCGGATGGCGGCATTGAGCCGGGCGCGCAATTGCAGGGTGGACAGCAGGTCCATCACGGCGCCGTGTCGAGCCGGCGGCTCAGTTGGTCACGCGCGTCGTCGCGGTAGCCCAGGCCCAGGTACAGGCGCTTGGCGGCGGCGTTGTGGTGATTGACCTCCATCCGCAGCACGCCCCCCCCCAGCGCGCGGGCGCGCGCCTCGACCAGCGCCACCGCCCGCCGCCCCCAGCCGCGGCCGCGTGCGGCCGGGCCCAAATACAGCTCGTCGAGCAGCAGATAGCGCCCGCCCAGTTCGACGCTGAAACAAGCGGTGATCAGCGCATAGCCCACCACCGCGCCGTCCGGCGCCAGCCACAGCAGCGCCTCGCCCAGCGCCGGCTGCGCCAGCAGCGCCTGCAGGCCGCGCGTCACCCGCTCGGCGTCGAAGGCGATGCCGTCTTCGGCGTAGAACGCCTGCAGCATCGCCAGCAGGGCCGGCTGATCGGCCGCGCCGGCAGTGCGCCAGCGCAACTCTTCCTGCTTCATGCCGAGCGCGCTCATGCGCCCTGCCCCTGCCCCTGCGCCTGCAGGAACGCCAGCAACTGCGCCTCGTCCCACACCGCCACGCCCAGCTCCTGCGCCTTGTCGAGCTTGGAACCGGCAGCCTCGCCGGCGACCACGAACGCGGTCTTCTTCGAGACGCTGCCGGCGACCTTGGCGCCCAGCGCCTCCAGTTGCGCCTTGGCTTCGTCGCGGGTCAGCGCGATCAGGGTGCCGGTCAGCACCACGGTCTGCCCATCCAGCGGGCCGGCGCGACGCTGCGTCTGCGCCGGCGCGGCATCGAGCAGGCGTTGCATCGCTGCCTCGGCATCCAACAGCGCCTGCTTCTGTGCCGGATCGGCCAGGTACTCAGCCAGGTTGGCGGCGCCGGCCGTGGACAGCCCCGCCCCGGTCCAGCCGCTTTCGTTGGCGCGCAGCAAGGCGTGCAACGTGCCGTAGGTGGCGGCCAGGCGCTGCGCGCTCTTCCCGCCGAGCTTGTCCACCGGCAGCGTGCCCAGCAGATGCGCCAGATCCAGGCGCTCGCGCAATTCCGCCGGCGGTGCGCCCTCGTCGGAAAAGCGAATGCCGGCGGCGATCAGCGCATCGACCACCGCGGCATTGCCGGGTTGCTCGAAGAACGTGGCGATCGAGCGCGCCACCTCGCCGCCGATGTCCGGCAAGGCCTGCAGCAGCACCGCCGGGGTGCTGCGCACGAACGCCAGCGAGCCCAGCCAGTAGGCCAGCGCCTTGGCCGTGGTCTCGCCCAGGTGCGGAATGCCCAGCGCGAACAGGAAACGCGGCAGCGTGGTGGCGCGGCTGGCGTCGATGCCGGCGACCAGGTTCTCGGCCCACTTGGTCGCGAGCTTGCCACCCAGGTCCACTGCCAGGTATGCGCGCAGGAAGTCGGCGCGCCGCCACTGGGCGGCCTCGTCCTCCAACGCGGCGCGGCCGCCCGCGTCCAGCGCCAGCGCGCCCTTGCTGTCCTCCACCGCCTGCAGCAGGTCGACGGCGGTGGCCGCGTCCAGCGCGGCCTTCATCCGTACCAGGTCCTCCACGCTCAAGGCGTACAGGTCGGCCAGCGACTGCACGAAGCCGAACTCGACCAGGGCATCGGCCTGGCGCTCGCCCAGACCTTCGATGTCCATGGCGCGGCGCGAGGCGAAGTGACGCACGGCCTCCTTGCGCTGCGCGGCGCAGGCCAGGCCGCCGCTGCAACGCCAGGCCACCGCGTCTTCTTCCTTGACCAGCTCGGAGCCACACACCGGGCAGGTCGCCGGCATCGTCCACGGCGCGGTGCCCGGCGGACGCCGTTCCTCAATCACCCGCACCACTTCCGGGATCACGTCGCCGGCGCGGCGCACGATCACGGTGTCGCCTTCGCGCACGTCCAGCCGCGCGATCTGGTCGGCGTTGTGCAACGTCGCGTTGGTAACCGTGACGCCAGCGACCTGCACCGGCTCCAGCCGCGCCACCGGGGTGACCGCGCCGGTGCGGCCGATCTGCACCTCGATCGCGCGCAGTACGGTGGATTGTTCCTGCGCCGGGAACTTGTGCGCCAGCGCCCAGCGCGGCGCGCGCGAGACGAAGCCCATCGCCTCCTGCTGGTCGTAATCGTCGAGCTTGTAGACCACGCCGTCGATGTCGTAAGGCAAGCTGTCGCGAGCGGCGCCGATGCGGCGGAAATAGGCGATCAGACCGTCGAAGCCGGTGGCGGTGTCCGCCTCCGGCGCCACCGGGAAGCCGTAGTCGCGCAGCAGCTGCAGCGTCTGCGAATGGGTTTCGGGCAGTTCCAGGCCGCGGACCTCGCCCACCGAATAGGCGAAGAACGCCAGCGGCCGGCGCCGGGTGACCGCCGGATCGAGCTGGCGCAGCGAGCCGGCGGCGCCGTTGCGCGGGTTGGCCAGCAGCTTTTCGTTGCGCTCCAGCGCCTGCGCGTTCCACGCGGCGAAGGCGGCGCGCGGCATGTAGATCTCGCCGCGCACCTCCAGCACCGCCGGCGGCGGCACGCCGAGGTCGCGCAGCTTCAGCGGCACCGAACGCACCTGGCGCAGATTGGCGGTGACGTCCTCGCCGGTGCTGCCGTCGCCGCGGGTGGCGCCCTGCACGAACACGCCGTCCTCGTAGCGCAGGCTGATCGCCAGGCCGTCCAGCTTCGGCTCCACCGAGAACACCGGCGCGGCCAGGTCCAGTTCGCGCTCGATGCGGCGCTCGAAATCGGCGACCTCGGCGAAGCGCGTGCGATCGTCGGCGTCCTCGGCCACGCCCGGCGTTTCGAAGGCATTGGCCAGCGACAGCATCGGGATCGCGTGGCGCACTTCCGGGAAGCCGCCGTCCGGCCGCGCACCGACCTTGCGCGTCGGCGAGTCCGCGCTGGCCAGTTCCGGGTGCGCGCCTTCCAGCGCCTCCAGCTCGCGCATCAGCGCGTCGTACTCGGCATCGGGAATCGCGTTGTCGTCGAGCACGTAGTAGCGGTGATTGGCGTCGTCGATGCGCTGGCGCAACTCGGCGGCACGCTGCTGGGGATCGGGAGTTGCGGTCATGCGCAGCGGAAATGGGGGTAACGGAGAGGGGGCGATAGTAGCTTGAAGGCTGGGATTGGGGAGTCGGGATTGGCTCGATGGCTGGGACTGGCGATTTGGGATTGGGGATTCGCTTGATGGCCG
>NZ_NKUH01000025.1:0-23944 GCF_009192895.1 Xanthomonas sp. LMG 12460
GCCGCGCGCCTTCTCTTCCGGCGCCGCGTCGATCGCGTCGTACGCCTTGAACTCGCCGCCGAAGCGCTCTGCGCCGATCTTGGTCAGCGCCGCGGTCAGCGTGGTCTTGCCGTGGTCGACGTGACCGATGGTGCCGACGTTGACGTGCGGCTTGGTGCGCTCGAACTTACCCTTGGCCATGGCTGCTTCTTCTCGGTGATCGTAGAAAGATTTGACGACTGAATATGGTGCTCACGAAAGGAATCGAACCTTCGACCTCCTCCTTACCAAGGAGGTGCTCTACCGACTGAGCTACGTGAGCGTTGTTCTATTGTGACACAAGCGCGTTCAATGGAGCGGGAGACGGGAATCGAACCCGCACCATCAGCTTGGAAGGCTGAGGTTCTACCGTTGAACTACTCCCGCTACGGGATGCCGCACTGCCACAACAAAATAACTGGTGGAGGGAGGTGGATTCGAACCACCGAAGGCGTAAGCCAGCAGATTTACAGTCTGCCCCCGTTGGCCGCTTGGGTATCCCTCCAACTTACCCACTCGAACCCGGCTGCGAGGCCGAAATCAGAGAGGGGTGAAACAGCCCGCTATTCTTCCCTGACATCCCCGCCTTGTCAACAGTATTTTGACGCGAGGTCGCAGGAAATCGTCGTGGCCCGCGCGCGCCCGGCCAGGACACGCGCACGCATCAGACGTTGAAGCGGAAATGCAGGATATCGCCTTCCTGCACGCGGTACTCCTTGCCTTCCAGACGCAGGCGCCCGGCTTCCTTGGCGCCGGCCTCGCCCTTGTACTTGATGAAGTCGTCGTAGGCGATGGTTTCGGCGCGGATGAAGCCCTTCTCGAAGTCGGTGTGGATCACCGCCGCGGCCTGCGGTGCGGTCGACCCGGCCTTGACCGTCCAGGCGCGCACTTCCTTCACGCCGGCGGTGAAGTAGGTCTGCAGCCCCAGCAGGGTGTAGCCGGCGCGGATCACCCGGTTCAGGCCCGGCTCGCTCAGGCCCAGATCGGCCAGGAACGCATCGCGGTCGGCGTCATCCAGCTGCGACAGCTCTTCCTCGATCGCCGCCGACACCGGGACCACCTCGGCGCCCTCGGCGGCGGCATGCGCGCGCACCGCATCCAGGTGCGGATTGTTCTCGAAGCCGTCTTCCAGCACGTTGGCGATGTACATCACCGGCTTGAGGGTGAGCAGGAACAGGTCGCGCACCAGCGCCTTCTCTTCCTCGTCCAGCCCGGCGTTGCGCCCGGCCTTGCCCTCGGCCAGCGCGGCCTGCAGCTTGGCCAGCACCGGCTTGCGCGCCGCCGCGTCCTTGTCGCCACCCTTGGCCGAACGCTCGGCGCGGTTGAGCGCCTTCTCGACGCTGTCCAAGTCGGCCAGGGCCAGCTCGGTGTCGATGGTCTCGATGTCGGAAACCGGGTCGACCTTGTTGTTCACGTGGATGATGTCGCCATGCTCGAAGCAGCGCACCACGTGGGTGATCGCATCGACCTCGCGGATGTGCGCCAGGAACTTGTTGCCCAGGCCCTCACCACTGGCCGCACCGGCGACCAGGCCGGCGATGTCGACGAACTCGACCGCGGTCGGCACGACCTTCTGCGGATTGATGATCGCCGCCAGCGCGTTCAGGCGCGGATCCGGCACCGGCACCACGCCCACGTTCGGCTCGATGGTGCAGAACGGAAAATTGGCCGCGGCGATGCCCGCCTTGGTCAGCGCATTGAACAGGGTCGACTTGCCGACGTTGGGCAGGCCGACGATGCCGCATTTGATGCCCATGTGTGTAATCCGGGAATGGAGAATCGGGAATAGGGAATCGGAAAGCATAGCCGCCTTTCCATTCCCCATTCCCCATTCCCTATTTCCCCTGCGTATGCAACCGCTTCATCGCCTCGTTGAAGTCGCCCTGCACGGCCAGCGGCAGCACGTCGATGGCGTCGTCGATGGCGCGATCGATGAGCACCTGGTCGTCCTTGCCGGCGCGCCCCAGCACCCACGGCACCACCTTGTCCTTGTGGCCGGGATGGCCGATGCCGATGCGCAGGCGGTGGAAGCCGGCGTGCCCGAGCAGGCGGATGGTATCGCGCAGTCCGTTCTGGCCGCCGTGGCCACCGTCGAACTTGAGCCGCGCCGTGCCTGGCGCCAGGTCCAGCTCGTCGTGCACCAGCAGCGCCTGCGCCGGTTCGATCTTCCAGAAGCGCAAGGCGGCCGTGACCGATTTGCCGCTGAGGTTCATGAAGGTGGCCGGCTTCAGCAGCCACACCGACTGCCCCGCGACCTCGACCCTGGCGGTCTCGCCGAACAGCTTGGCGTCCACACTCCAGCGCGCGCCGGCCCGCTCGGCCAACGCGTCGACAAAACGAAACCCGGCGTTGTGCCGGGTATTCGCGTGTTCGGCGCCGGGGTTGCCCAGGCCGACGATCAGACGCAGACCAGTCATGCGCAATGCATCGCCGCGGCGTCCGGACCGATGGCCCGGACGCCGCGCAGGCGATTACTTGCCGTCCTTCTTGGCCGGCTCGGCGGCGGCCGCCGCGTCGGTGGCTTCCGGCTCTTCCTCGACACGGCCGTGCTTGGCGATGACCACCGCCACGTCGTGCTCCTTGCCCAACTTCAGTTCCGGCAGCTCGACGCCGGCCGGCAGCTTCAGGTCGGACAGGTGGATCACGTCGCCGACCGACAGCGCGGCCAGGTCGACTTCGACGAACTCCGGCAGGTCCTTCGGCAGGCACACGACCTGGATTTCGTTCAGCTCGTGGGTGACGACCACTTCGGCCGACTTGCCGGCCGGGGACACCTCCTCGTTGATGAAGTGCAGCGGCACCGAGGCGTGCAGGGCCTCGTTGTCGTTCACGCGCTGGAAGTCGATGTGCATGATCAGCTGCTTGAACGGGTGACGCTGCATATCGCGCAGCAGCACCTTCTGCACGTCGCCGTTCAGGCTCAGGCTGAGGATGGACGAATAGAACCAGTCGTTCTGGCTGGCCAGCCAGACTTCGTTGTGGTCGAGCTGGATGTTGACCGGCTTCAGATCGCCACCGTAGACGATCGCCGGGATCAGGCCGTCGCGACGGAGGCGGCGGCTCGCACCCTTGCCCTCGACTTCGCGGCGCTGAACCTTGATTTCATGCGTGGTTGCCATTTGCGTTTACTACCTTGGTTGAATGAACCGCCTCGCGGCGGCTTTGATGACTCTTCCGCGACCAGAAGAGTCTGTGAAGCCGGGAGTGGGGAATCGGGAGTGGGGAATCGCAACAGCGCAATACCGCGCTCCGCCCATTCCCTATTCCCGATCCCCCATTCCCAGCCTTTAATCCACGTACAACGAGCTCACCGACTCGCCGAAGGCGATGCGGCGGATGGTTTCGGCCAGCAGCTCGGCGACGCTGAGCTGGCGGATCTTGCCGCAGGCGCGGGCGGCCTCCGACAGCGGAATCGTGTCGGTGACCACCAGTTCGTCCAGTTGCGAATTGCTGATGTTGCTCACCGCCGGGCCGGACAGCACCGGATGCGTGCAGTACGCGGCGACCTTCAGGGCGCCACGCTCCTTCAACGCGGCCGCGGCGGCGCACAGGGTGCCGGCGGTGTCGACGATGTCGTCGACCAGCACGCAGGTCTTGCCCTCGACGTCGCCGATGATGTTCATCACCGTGGACACGTTGGCGCGCGGGCGGCGCTTGTCGATGATCGCCAGGTCCGCATCGTCCAGGCGCTTGGCCACCGCGCGGGCACGGACCACGCCGCCCACGTCCGGCGAGACCACGATCAGGTTGTCGGTGCCGTAGGCGCGCCAGATGTCGGCCAGCAGCAGCGGCGAGGCGTAGACGTTGTCGACCGGGATGTCGAAGAAGCCCTGGATCTGGTCGGCGTGCAGGTCGACGGTCAGCACGCGGTCGGCGTTGACCGCGCTGAACATCTTCGCCGCGACCTTGGCGGTGATCGGCACGCGCGAGGAGCGCATGCGCCGGTCCTGCCGCGAGTAGCCGAAGTACGGCACCACCGCGGTGACGCTGGCGGCGCTGGCGCGCTTGAGCGCGTCGATGATCACCAGCAGCTCCATCAGGTTCTCTGCGCTGGGCGCGCAGGTCGGCTGGATCACGAACACTTCCTGCCGGCGCACGTTCTCCTCGATCTCCACCTGCACTTCGCCGTCGGAGAAGCTGGAGACCATCGCCTTGCCCGGACGCACGCCCAGCTCGCGGCAGATGCTTTTGGCCAGGGGCTTGTTGGCGTTGCCGGAGAACACCAGCAGGTTGCGTTGGTCTTGCATGAGGGGTCTCTCGGGTGGCTGCAAAGAGCGTGTGGCGACGATAACTACGTGGATCAGGAATCCAGGAGGAGCGATGCTTCTACCTGTTGAATCCCCGCACATGGATGTGCGGGCTTTTGCGAGGGACTCGCATAATGGCAGGGGCGGTAGGATTCGAACCTACGAATGCCAGGATCAAAACCTGGTGCCTTGGGCCTCTTGGCGACGCCCCTGCGTAAACCTGTATCAAGCCTCCAGCGCGTCGAGCAGCGGCGAACGCGGGACGCCACCTGCCACCCAGGCGCGCATCCCGTCCGGCAAGTCCACCAACGCGCGCACGGCGGCAGCGCGATCGGCGAACTCGACGAAACAACCGCTCCCCGACCCGGTCAGGCGTGGCGTACCGATCCGTGCCAGCGCCTGGAACGTGGCCTGGACGGCCGGTTCGCGGCGAAGCAGGACCGGCTCGAACGCGTTGCCGAGCAGGAAACCTGAAACGAAGTCCGCTATTTTCGCGGGCGCAGCATCCCGCGTCAAATCCGGGGACTGGAACAGGGCCGCGGTGGGCACGTGCACCCCCGGATCGGCCAGCACATACCAGGCCGGCGGCAGCGCCAGCGCGGTCAATCGCTCACCCACGCCCTCGGCCCAGGCGTCGCGTCCGCGCACGAACACCGGCACGTCCGCGCCCAGCGACAGGCCGAGGCCAGCCAGGGCGTCCTCGTCCAGCCCGGCGCCCCACAGGGCATTCAGCGCCACCAGCGCGGTCGCCGCATCGGACGAACCGCCACCGAAGCCACCGCCGGCCGGAATGCGCTTTTCGACGCGGATATCCACACCTTGGGCGATATTTGCCGATTTTTGCAGCAGCCGCGCGGCACGCACCAGCAGGTCGTCGGCCTCGGCGACGCCGGCCACGGAGGCGCCGATCCGCGCCACCCCCCCGTCCGCACGCGGCCGCAGATGCACCGTATCGCCCCAGTCCAGCAGGCGGAACACGGTCTGCAACTGGTGGTAGCCGTCCGGCCGGCGGCCGGTGATCTGCAGAAACAGGTTCAGCTTCGCCGGGGCCGGCCAGGACGACCAGCCCCCGTCGGTGCCCCCGCTCATGGCGCAGGCACGGTCCAGGCGTCGACCAGCAGGCGCACCTTGGCGTCGCCGTTGCGCGCCTCGATGCGCCGCGGCAGCGCCGGACGGCCGTCGCTGGGCGGATACCAGTCCTGGAATTCGATCTCCCAACCCATCTGCCGCAGCGTATGCGGCCGGCCCTGCGCGTCGTAGTCGACCCGCTCCGGCGCCTGCGCGTCGGTCGCCACCAACCCGCGCACCCAATCGGGCAGCAGGTTGACCGGGATCTCCCAGCCGGTCGCCTCCAGCAGCAGCTGTTCGGCGTTCTCGCCGTCGCGCGGACCGCCCTCCAGCCCCTCCAGGCGCCCGGCCTCGGAGTGGCTGTCGCCAGTCAGGCGCCAGCTCTGCCGGGTCACCGGCGCGCTGAGTTGCACCTCGTACTGGCGCTGCCGCTGGGTCCAGTCGATGCGGCCGCTGCCGCCGTTGCGCCCCTTGGTGATCGCCACCCGCCCCTGGAACGACCAGTCCGGATGCGCCCGCAGCCATTGCGCGCGCGCGGCCTCGGCCTGCTGCGCAGCGGCGTCGAGGGCGGCGACGGCGACCGGCGACGGGGTGCGGGTCGGCAGCGCACTGCAACCGGCCAGCAGCAGCCCGGCGACCAGCGCCCAGGCGGTGCGCAGGCCGGCGGTCACGGCGCCACCTTGTCCAGGGCGCGGCGCAGCGCGCGATTGTCCGGATCGAGCTTGCGCGCCTCGTCGAAGTACTTGTTGGCCTCCTCGTGCTTGCCCTGCTCCCACAGCACCTGGCCGATGTGCGCGGCGATCTCCGGATCCTTCACCAGGCTCCAGGCACGGCGCAGTTGCACCAGCGCCTCCTGGGTCTTGCCGAGCCGGTACAGCACCCAGCCGTAGCTGTCGATGATCGCGGCATTGTCGGGATCGGCGGTGCGGGCGCGGTCGATCAACTGCAGCGCCTCGCGATAGCGCTTGGTGCGGTCGGCCAGGGTGTAGCCGAGCGCGTTCAGCGCCGCCACGTTCTCGGGATCGGTGACCAGGATCTTGCGCAGGTCGGCCTCGGCGCGGTCGATGCGGTCGCGACGCTCCCAGGACAGGCCGCGCGCGTACAGCAGCGCATTGTCGTCCGGATACGCAGCCAGGCCGCGCTCGAACACCTGCAGCTCGCCGGCGTCGTCCCCGCTGCGCTGGCGCAGTTCCGCTTCCAGCACGTAGGCGTCGCGGCGCGCGGCATCGTCGGCCTCGGCATCGTCCTGCAGCGCGCGCGCCTCGGCGAAGGCCGCGTCCTTCTGGCCGAGCGCGTACAGCGCGCCGGCGGCGCGCAGCCGCGCCTCGCTACGCAGCGGGCCGCCCGGCACGCCGCGGTACCAGTCCACCGCCTCCTGGTTGCGCTTGAGGAACTCGGCGATCTTGCCGAGCAGCAGGCGCCGCTCCGGATCGGGCCGGTCGGCACCCTTGCGCAACTCGTCGTACAGCGCGGTCAGGGCCGCATTGTCCTGCAGCTTGGCCAGCATCGAGGCGCGCAGGCCGTAGTTCTGGGTGGTCTGCGGACCCAGCGCCAGCACCCGCGCCGCGGCGGCGGTGTCGCCGATCGCGTCGTAGGCATAGGCCAGCGCCGTGCGCAGTTCCGGGTCGCCGGACACCTTGGGCTCCACGCCCTGCAGCAACGCGCGCGCCTGTTCGGTCTTGCCCGCCTGCTGCAACTGCGTGGCATGCAGCAGCGCCACGCGCGGCTCCTGTGGGAAGCGCTTGACCAACTGGTCGACGATGCGCTCGGCCAACTTGGGCTGATCCAGGCGCAGCGCCAGGCGTCCGAATTCCTGCCAGGCCTCGAGCTGGTCGGGGATGGCATTGGCGTCGAGCAACTGGTCCAGGGCCTTGGCCGCCACCTCCGGATCGCGGTTGCCGCTGACCAGGGCGATCAGCGCGAAACGCCAGCCGCGCGGGTCCTTGTCGCGCAACAGGGCCACCAGCAGGCTGCGCGCCTGGCGCAGGTTGCCGTTGCGCAGGGCCAGCGAGGCCTCGGCGCTGCGCATGGCCAGCGACTCGGGCGCACGCTGCCGCCACAGCGCCAGCGCCTGGGTGGCGGCGGCGCTGTCGTTGGCGAGCATGGCGATGCGGGTGGCGCGCTCTGCCAGGCCGGCATCGCCGGGGCTGTCGTTGGCGGCCTGCAGATACCAGCGCGAGGCGTCGGCCAGTTGCCCGGCCTGCAGGGCGAACTCGCCGGCCAGCACCGGGGTCATCACGTCCTGGGCGGGACTCGGCGCCTTGGCCGCGGCCGGTGCGGCCACGGCGGCGATTGCGGACAGCAGCAGAAAGGTACGGATGCGAATCAGTGCGGGCATCGGAAGCGGCCGGGCCGTAAAATGGGGCCCTGAATGGCCAGCAGCTTATCGCAAGCAACTGAACAGATGACGTTGTGGGTGCTCGGATTGAACCACCAGACCGCGCCGGTCGACCTGCGCGAACGGGTGGCATTCGCCGGCGACGCATTGCCGCGCGCGCTGCAATCGCTGCGCGGGCTGCCCGACGTCGCCGAGGCGGCGCTGCTGTCCACCTGCAACCGCACCGAGCTGTACGCCATCGCCGGCGATGCGCAGCACCTGGCCGACTGGCTGGACTCGCATGCCGCCGGCCTGCACGGCTATCTGTACCAGCATCAGGACGCGGACGCGGTGCGGCACCTGTTCCGGGTCGCCACCGGGCTGGACTCGATGGTGCTGGGCGAACCGCAGATCCTCGGCCAGGTGAAGGACGCCTGGTCGCTGGCGCGCGAGCACGGGGCGATGGGCAGCCGCCTGGACCGCCTGTTCCAGCAGACCTTCTCGGTGGCCAAGCGCGCGCGCACCGACACCCGCGTTGGCGCCAATCCGGTCTCGGTCGCCTCCACCGCAGTGCGCCTGGCGCAGAGCTCGTTCGCCCGGCTCAGCGAATCCACCGTGCTGCTGGTCGGCGCCGGCGAGACCATCGAGCTGGCCGCCAAGCATCTCAGCGAAGGCCGCGTACGGCGCCTGCTGATCGCCAACCGCACCCTCGCCCACGCGCAGGAGCTGGCCAGCCGCCACGGTGGCGTGGCGCTGCCGCTGAGCGAACTGGAGCGCCACCTTCATGAAGCCGACGTGGTGTTCTCGGCCACCGCCGCGCGCGAGCCGGTGGTGACGCGGGCGCAGGTCGAACAGGCGCTGCGCGCGCGCAAGCACAAGCCGATGCTGCTGTTCGACCTGGCGGTGCCGCGCGACATCGAGGCCGGCGTGGCCGACCTGGCCGACGCCTACCTGTACACCGTCGACGACCTGGAGCGCGCGGTCGAGGACAACCGCCGCGGCCGCCGCGAGGCCGCCGAGGCGGCCGAGGCGATCATCGACCTGCAGGTCGTGCGCTACATGGAGGCGCTGCAGGCCAGCACCCGCCAGGCGCCGCTCAAGCGCCTGCGCGCGCACGGCGACAGCACCCGCGACGACGTGCTGGCCAAGGCGCGGCAGCAGTTGGCGCACGGCAAGCCTGCCGACGAGGTGCTGGAATTTCTCGCCAACACCCTGACCAACCGCCTGCTGCATCCGCCCACCGCGGCGCTGCGCGAGGCGGCGCTGCGCGGCGACGCCGAGCTGGCGCGCGCCGCCGAGCGCCTGTTCCCGGAGAAGCCGGGCTATTTCCACCCCATTCTGAAGACCGATGACACCGACCCTGCGCCGTAAGCTGGAGGCGCTGGCCGAGCGTCGCGAAGAACTCGAACGCCTGCTGTCCGACCCCGAGGTGGTGAGCGACAACACGCGCTTCCGCGACTACTCGCGCGAATTCGCCCAACTGGAGCCGGTCGCCGCCGCACTGGCCGCCGAGGCCGCGGCCAAGGCCGACCTGGCCTCGGCCGAGGCGATGCGCGCCGATCCGGAACTGCGCGAACTGGCCGAGGAGGAAATCGCCGCCGCGCAGGCGCGCCTGGCCGAACTCGACGCGGAACTGGCGTTGCTGCTGGTGCCGCGCGACCCGCGCGACGACGGCAACCTGTTCCTGGAAGTGCGTGCCGGCACCGGCGGCGACGAGGCGGCGATCTTCGCCGGCGACCTGTTCCGCATGTACGCCCGCTACGCCGAACGCCAGGGCTGGAAGGTGGAAGTGGAATCGGACAGCCCCGGCGAGCACGGCGGCTACAAGGAAGTCGTGGCGCGCATCGTCGGCCGCGGCGCCTACTCCAAACTCAAGTTCGAATCCGGCACGCACCGCGTGCAGCGCGTGCCGGCGACCGAGTCGCAGGGCCGCATCCACACCTCCGCGGCGACGGTGGCGATCATTCCCGAGGCCGACGACGTGGAGGAGATCGCGATCAACCCGGCCGACCTGAAGATCGACACCTTCCGCTCCTCCGGCGCCGGCGGCCAGCACGTCAACAAGACCGAGTCGGCGATCCGCATCACCCACGTGCCCAGCGGCGTGGTGGTGGAGTGCCAGACCGAGCGCAGCCAGCACGCCAACCGCGACAAGGCGCTGAAGCGGCTCAAGGCGCAACTGCTGGAGGCCGAGCGCAGCAAGCAGGCCGCGGCCGAGGCGCAGGACCGCAAGCTGCAGGTCGGCAGCGGCGACCGCAGCCAGCGCATCCGCACCTACAACTTCCCGCAGGGCCGCATCACCGATCACCGCGTCGAGGGCCTGACCCTGTACGACCTGCCGAACGTGATCGAGGGCGACCTCGATGCGCTGATCGGGCGCCTGAGCCACGAGCACCAGGTCGACGAACTGGCGCGCCTGAGCGACAGCCCATGAGCGTGCGCGTGCGCCACGCCGATGCGCGCGACCTGCCGGCGCTGGCAGCGCTGTTCGATGCCTACCGGCAGTTCTATGGGCAGGCGCCGGACGCGGCGACCGCGCACGCGTTCCTGGCTGCGCGCCTGGCCAAGGCCGAGTCGGTCGTGCTGCTGGCCGAACGCGATGCGCAGGCCGCCGGCTTCGTGCAGTTGTATCCGTCCTTCTCCTCGGTGCGGGCGGCACGGCTGTGGATCCTCAACGATCTGTACGTGGCGCCCGCGCACCGCCGCCACGGCGTGGCGCAGGCGCTGCTGCATGCCGCCGAACGCCATGCCGCGAACGATGGCGCGGCACGCATCGTGCTGGAGACGGCGCAGGACAACCTCGCCGCGCAGGCCCTGTACCGGGCCTGCGGCTGGCAGCAGGACCTGAGCGCGCAGCACTACGCCAAGGCGCTGGTGCCGTGAGCGTGCACCGCCCGCGGTCGATCGCGGCCGCCACGGCCGCATGAACGGCGGCGGCGTCGACGAACGCCTGCAACTGCAGGCCGCGGTGCGGCGCGATCCGCAGGACTTCCTGGCCTGGGTGATGCTCGCCGACGCCGAACTCGGCGCCGGCGCGGTGGCGGCCGGCGAGCAGGCCGCGCTGCGCGCGCTGCAGTTGCGCCCCGGTCATCCGGAGGCGCTGGCGCGCCTGGGCCGGGTGCGCTGGACCCAGGGCCGCCATACCGAGGCCTCGCAGGCGTTGCGCGAAGCGCTGCAGCAAGCGCCGCAGCATCCGGGGATCGCGGTGTGGCTGGGCCACGCGCTGGAAGACAACGGCGAGGCCGAAGCCGCGGCGCAAGCCTATGCCCACGCGCATGCACTGTTGCCGCAGGAACCATCGATCGCCGCCTACCTGCTGAACTGGCGGCGCAAGCTGTGCGACTGGCGCGGACTGGACGCGCTATCGCAGCAGGTGCGCAGCGCGGTGCGACAGGGACACCCGGCGATCGAACCGTTCGCCTTCCTCAACGAGGACGCGGGCGCGGACGAACAACTGCGCTGCGCGCGCAACCGCGCCCAGGCGCTGGCGCGCGCTCTCGCGCCGCTGCCCGCTGCGCAGGTGCGCGGCGATGGCCCGCTGCGCATCGGCTTCCTGTCCAACGGCTTCGGCGCGCATCCCACCGGCCTGCTGACCGTTGCCCTGTTCGAGCACTTGCGCGCGCATGCCGACCTGCAGGTGCACCTGTTCGCGCTCAACGGCGACGACCGCAGCGCGCTCCGTGCGCGGCTGCAGGCGGCTGCACATGCCTGGCACGACGTGGCCGGACAGCCGCATCGTCAGATCGCCCAGCGCATCCGCGATACCGGCATCGACCTGCTGTTCGATCTGCGCGGTTGGGGCGGCGGCGGCACGCCGGAAGTGCTGGCGTTGCGTCCGGCACCGGTGCAATTGAACTGGCTGGCCTACCCCGGCACCTCCGGCGCACCCTGGATCGACTACGTGGTCGGCGACGCCTACGCGTTGCCGCCGGCGCTGGCCGCGCACTACAGCGAGCGGGTGCTGCGGCTGCCGCGCGCGTTCCAGCCGTCCGACGATACCCGCCATGTCGGCAGCCCGCCCGCGCGCCGCGACTGCGGCCTGCCCGAGCACGGCACCGTGTTCTGCTGCTTCAACAACAGCTACAAGCTCGGCCCGCGCAGCATGGCGCGGATGCTGGAGGTGCTGCGCCAGGTGCCGGACAGCGTGCTGTGGCTGCTGTCCGGCCCGGGCCAGGCCGATGACCGACTGCGTGCGGCCGCCGCGGCGGCCGGCGTGGACCCGACGCGCCTGCGTTTCATGCCCAAGCTGGCGCATCCGGACTATCTGGCACGCTACCGGCACGCCGACCTGTTCCTGGACACGCATCCGTACAACGCCCACACCACCGCCTCCGATGCCTTGTGGGCCGGCTGCCCGGTGCTGACCTGCCCCGGCAGCACCTTTGCCGCACGCGTGGCCGGCAGCCTCAATCATCATCTCGGCCTGGACGACATGAATGCCGCCGACGACGCAGCGTTCGTCGCCACCGCGGTGCGCCTGGGGCGCGATCCCGCGGCGCTGCAGGCGCTGCGCGAGCGGCTGCAGGCGCGGCGCGCGGACAGCGGCCTGTTCGACATGCGCGGCTTCGCCGACAACTTCGCCGCGCTGCTGCGCGACACGGCTTCGCGCCATGGCTGGGAAGGCGCAGGCTCGACCTGATCGATCGCTCACGGATGCGCCACAAGGCCGCGGCGGCACATCCAGCAACGGACGGCGTAGCGACGCATCGCCAGTCAACGTCGCCATCGACATCACCGCCGGTACATCCGCATCGCCGTCTCCCATCGCCGAGCGCGCTTGCGTCACAGCGCACGGGTGGTGTGGACGAGCGTCGCTGCAGTTCGCAGCGACCCAGCCAACGGCAGCCCGTGAGGCGCATGGGCGCAGTCGCCAGCGTGCAATTCGAGCTACCGAAGCGCTTGACCTCAAGTGAACTTGAGGTCCGACACTGCGCGCACGCTCCTCGTGCAGATCCCGCAATGTCGCTGCCGCTCCCGATTCCGACGCCCGATTCTTCCGCCCCCGTTCGCAGCATGCTGCTCGCCGAAGCCACCATTCCGGATCGCGCCGCGCTGTTCGACTGCATGCGCGGCCTGTGCGATCACCGGCTGCATGCCCTGACCTGGATGGAATCGCTGGGCGATGCCCCCGACCTGCTATACGCACGCTGCTGCTGCGACGCGGCGCCAGCACTGCATGGACTGCTGCGCGCACGCCTGCCGGCGCTGCGGCGGACGCTGCGGCGCTACCGGCGCATCCGCAGCGGCGTATCCGATCCGCACCGGGCAGCGTCCTGCGTGGTGATGACCCGCGTCCCGACCCGCAATGCAGCGCAGGCGCAAAGCCGCGCCGATGCCGCCTTCGCCGCCCTGCAGGATGGCGCACATGCGCTGCGCGGCCTGATCGCCGCGCACCTGTACCTGTCGGACGACGGCCGCACCCTGCTCGAATGCACCGAGTGGCACAGTGCGGAGGCACAGCGACGTGCCCTGCAGCGCGAACCCGAGCGCCTGCCGCTGGCCGCCGATCGTGCCGCCAGCGTCCGTCGCTTCCGGCCACGCACCCTGGTCCTGCCATGCGACGGCACGACCCCGGTCCACCTCCACGCCTGAATCGGCGGGCGCGCGCCAGCAACGTGCGCGGATGCGGCTCCCCGCCCGGGCGGCGATCCCAGCGCGCGATCACCACGCCCAGGCGCACACTTCGGCGGCCCGAAGCGCCCCATTGCCGTCGTCCACGACAACCCGCCAACCCCGCCGTAGCCGCGGCTGAAGCGCCAACGCGCTCAGGCTGTACGCCGGCCGGGCGAGCCGCTAGGCTGCCGGCATGACCGCCAACGCCGACTTCATCGCATTGAACCTGTGCGTGCTGACCGTCTCGGACACGCGCACCCTCGACCAGGACAGCTCCGGCGACTATCTGGTCGCCGCTCTCGGCGGCGTTGGCCATCGCCTGCACGCACGGGAACTGCTGCCGGACGACCGCTACCGGATGCGCGCCACGGTCTCGGCCTGGATCGCCGACCCGCAGGTGGACGGCATCCTGGTCACCGGCGGCACCGGCTTCACCGGCCGCGACTCCACGCCCGAGGCGCTGCTGCCACTGCTGGACAAGGAGATGCCGGGCTTCGGCGAGCTGTTCCGCGCGATCAGCGTCGAGGAGATCGGCACCTCCTCGCTGCAGTCGCGCGCCTTCGCCGGCCTGGCCAACGCCACCTTCCTGTTCTGCCTGCCCGGCTCCACCTCGGCCTGCCGCACGGCCTGGGAGCGGATCATCGCCGCGCAGCTGGATGCCCGCACCCGCCCCTGCAATCTGGCCACGCTGCGCCCGCGGCTGAAGGAATGACCTGGACTCCCGCATGCCCCTGGACACCACGTTGCGCCTGCTGGCCAAGGCCAGCGGCATGAGCGCCGCGGATATCGCCGCGGCCATCCCGCGCGCCGGCGCGGCCACGGTCAAGGCCTGGATGGCGGGCGAAAAGCTGCCCGGACGCGCCCAGCTCACCGCCCTGGCGCGCACCTTCGGCGTGCCCGCCGGCGCCCTGCTCGGCGAACTGGCCAGCCAACTGGACCCGGCACGCACCCGCGGCGAACACGATCTGCTGCAGGCCTACCGCGCCCTCGACACCCGCCAGCAGGGCGCGCTGCTGGAAGTGGCGCGCAGCATGGCCGGCACCGGCACCCGCAAGCGGAGCAGCAAATGAGCCACCTCAAGCGCAAACAGTACAAGTCCCTGATGCAGCCGCTGCAACTGGAACTGACCGCGATGGCGCAGGCGGTGCAGCACAGCGGCGAGCGCGTGCTGGTGCTGTTCGAAGGCCGCGACACCGCCGGCAAGGGCGGCGCGATCCAGGCCATCGCCGAACACCTGAACCCGCGCCAGTGCCGCGTGGTCGCCCTGCCCAAGCCGACCGACCGCGAAGCCACGCAGTGGTATTTCCAGCGTCACATCGCGCACCTGCCGGCGGCCGGCGAGATCGTGCTGATGGACCGCAGCTGGTACAACCGCGCCGGCGTGGAGCGGGTCATGGGCTACTGCAGCGATGCCGAATACCACGCCTTCCTGCGCCAGACCCCGCTGTTCGAGCAGTTGCTGGTCGACGATGGCATCCGCCTGTTCAAGTACTGGCTGTGCGTGGACCAGGCGCAGCAGGAAAAACGCTTCGCCGAGCGCCTGCACGATCCATTGAAGGGCTGGAAGCTGTCGCCGGTGGACCTGAAGTCGCGCAGCCAGTACGCCGACTACACCCGCGCGCGCGAGGCGATGCTGGAAGCCACCCACCGCGACTATGCGCCATGGACCCTGGTCGACTTCAACGACCAGAAGCGCGGCCGCCTGACCCTGATCCGGCACCTGCTCGACCAACTGCCGGAAACCCGCCTGCACGAACCGGACCTGGATCTGCCGCCGCTGAAGCAGAAGCTGCACAAGGAAAAGTTTGGGCTGCTGCAGCCGATTCCGTCGTATGAGGCGGGGAGTGGGGATTAGGGATTGGTTGAAGCCTGCGGCGCGCAGTCGTCGCTTTGCGACCGCGCGTCGCCGGGCGCGCCACTCACAGCCATTCCGGGAACAGCGCGTCGCGGTTGAAGCCGCCTCTACGGTCGTTTCGGCTCGCGCACCACTAAAGAGGCGGCTGTCCCCGCAGGAGCGGCTTCAGCCGCGGCGAGCGAAGCCATCCCATCCTCTGGTCGCGCAAGGCGTCGGGACTGAAGTCCCTCCCACAAGGAAGACTTTTCGCTTCCGACGCGCGCATCCCCAATCCCGAATCCCCAATCCCGGCGGCGGCCGCGGTCATCACCCCGCCGCCTTTCCCTTCCCCTTGCCCTGCCCGGGCGCCGGGCCACCGGCCGCGGCGATCGCGGTTTCGATGTCGTGGGCGGTGACCGGCCCCAGGAATTGCTTGGCGAGCTTGCCGTCGGGCGCGATCAGGTAGGTCATCGGCAGGCCGCGCGGGGTGGCGAAGTCGGCCGGCGGCGCATAGGTGTCGACGATGACGATCGGATAGGCGACCGGATGCTGCTTCAGGAACGCCTGCATCTCCGCCGGCTCGATGTCCTCGTAGGCCAGGCCCACCACCTCGATGTTGTCGCGCATCACGTGCAAGGCCGACAGTTCCGGCATCTCCTTCAGGCACGGCGCGCACCAGGTGGCCCAGAAGTTCACCACCACCCACTGCCCGCGGTGCGCGGCCAGGTCGTACTCGCGGCCGTCCACGGCCTTCATCTTCAGGGTCGGCTCGGGGCGGGTCTCCTGCACCACGGACGGCCCGGCCGCCGGCGCGGCGGGCGCCTCCGGCGCTGCCGGGGCGGGTGGTGCCTTGGGCGCGGTGGACGACGCGGTGGTCGCGCCGCCGTCGGCCGGCTTGGGCGTGGGCTGGCGGTCGCACCCGGCCAGCAGGGCGGCAGCGGCGAACAGCGGGAACAGCAGGCGCATGGCGGTCATGCAAGGTCTCCAATCTCGGTGTAGAGGTCGCCGACGCGACGCTTGAGCACGTCGCGCAACGGCAGGCGCAGTTCGTCCAGCGCGCGGCACGCCGCCTGGCCCAGGGCGTCGTCGCGGCACGGCAGATAGGTCTCGACGACAGGGATGCGCAGTTGGCAATTCTCGTACAGCTCGGCCACCGGCACGTCGCTCAGGTCGCGAGCCAGCATCCAGTCGCCCTGCTCGGTACGACTGAGCAGGCGGATGCGCTCCAGTTCGCACAGCAGTTCCTGCACCAGCGAATCGGTCAGCATCGGCTCCAGTTCCAGGAGTTGGTCCTCCTGCAGCCCCCTGCCCTGCCTGCGCGCCTGCGCGAAGCGCCCGAGCAGGCGCAGCAGGCCGTAGATCTCATAGCCGGCGGGCAGGCGCATCGAGGCCGGCTGGTAGCGGAAGGCGGCGATCGAAGAGGACACCGAGGCGCCGAGCAGGATCGCGATCCAGCTCAGGTAGATCCACAGCAGGAAGATCGGCACGAACGCGACCGTGCCGTAGATGCGCTGGTACGACTGGAAGCTGCCCAGGTACAGGCTCAGGCCCCATTTCACCAGTTCCAGCAGCAGCACCGCCAGCAGTGCACCCGGCACCGCATGGCGCAGCTTGACCGTGTGATGCGGCACCACCCGGTACACCAGGGTGATGCAGACGAATTCGATCAGCACCGGCGCCACGCTCAGCACTACCTGCGCCAGCAGCCGGCCCTCGCTGGTCTTGAACAGCGGCAGCGCGAAGAACCGCGCCGACACCGCCAGCGAGGCCGCGGCCAGCAGCGCGCCGAGGGTCAGCACGGTCCAGTACACCAGGAAGCGGGTCAGCTGCGGCCGCGCCGACACCACCCGCCAGATCTGGTTGAAGGTCTGCTCGACGCTGTTGAGGGTGATCAGCAGCGAGACCACCAGCGCGATCACGCCGGCGGTGGTCAGTTGCCCGGCGCTGGCCGAGAACTGCCGCAGGTAGGCCTCCACCGAGCGCGCCGCGGCCGGCACGAAGTTGGAGAAGATGTAGTCGCTGAGCTGGTCGCTCCACTTGTCGAACACCGGGAACGCCGACAGCACCCCGAACACCACCACCGCCAGCGGCACCAGCGCGAAGATGGTGGTGTAGGCCAGCGAGGCCGCGGCCTGGAACAGGCGGTCGTCGATGAAGCGCCGCCACAGGAAGCCGGCGAAGCTGCGCATGCGCGCGCGGTCGCGCAGGCGATCGGCCCAGAGATTGACGGTGTCCAGCGGCTGCATCGGGCAAGGGTACCCGATGCGCATGGACGCCGGCATCGTCGATACTGGCGGTCGTTCCGATCCACGAGAGGGCCGCATGGCCGAGATTCTGGTCCTGTACTACAGCCGTGGCGGCTCGGTGGCGCGCCTGGCGCGGCAGATCGCGCGCGGCGTCGGCGAGGTGCCGGGCATGACCGCGCGCCTGCGCACCGTGCCGCCGGTGGCGGCGGTCACCCAGACCAGCGCACCGCCGGTGCCCGACAGCGGCGCGCCGTACGTGGACGCCAGCGACCTGCGCGAGTGCGTGGGCCTGGCGCTGGGCAGCCCGACCCGCTTCGGCAACATGGCCGCGCCGGTCAAGCACTTCATCGACGGGCTCGGCGCCGACTGGGCCAGCGGCACGCTGGCCGGCAAGCCGGCGGCGGTGTTCACCTCCACCGCGTCGCTGCACGGCGGCCAGGAAGCCACCCTGCTGTCGATGCACCTGCCGCTGCTGCACCACGGCTGCCTGATCGTCGGCATTCCCTACACCGAACCGCTGCTCAGCAGCACCCGCAGCGGCGGCACGCCGTACGGCGCCAGTCACGTCGCCGGCGCCGACGACGATCCGCAACCCAGCGAGGAAGAAGCGCAGCTGGCGCGCGCGCTCGGCCGGCGCCTGGCCGAGATCGCGCAACGACTGGCGGCGCCATGAGCGGCGGGCGCCTGCGGGTGGCGCTGGGGGCGACGCTGCTGGCGTTGGCGGCACTGTTCGCGACCTGGTTCCACGACGATCGCCACCGTCTCGCCGCCCTGCTGGTGTTCGCGCTGCCGCCGCTGTTGCTGGCCGTGGGCGTGCTGCGCGGCTCGGCATTGGCACGATTCTGGAGCGGCGTCGGCGCGCTGCTGTGGTTCAGCCACGGGGTGATGACCGCCTGGAGCCACCCGCCACAGCGTGGCTACGGCTGGGCGGAACTGCTGCTGGCGCTGCTGGTGGTGGGCCTGTCCAGCGCGCCGGGCATCCGCGCACGCTTCGCGCGCCGCCGCGGCGCAGCCGGGCGCGACTGAGCGGCCGCCCCGCCGCGCCCGGTATCATGGACGGCCTGCGCGGCCACGGCCGCGCCCCGACATGCTTCTAGGAACGGCAATGGAAGAACTCCTGATCGTCACCACCGGCGGCACGATCGACAAGATCTACTTCGACGACAAGTCCGACTACCAGATCGGCGACCCGCAGATCGGCCAGATCCTCAAGGAACTGGGCGTGACCTTCCGCTTCACGGTGATCCCGATCATCCGCAAGGATTCGCTGCACATCACCGACGAAGACCGCGAGCTGATCCGCGCCACCATCGCCGCGCAGTCCGCGCGCCATGTGCTGATCACCCACGGCACCGACTCGATGGTGCAGACCGGCAAGGTGCTGCAGGCGATCGAGGGCAAGACCATCGTGATGACCGGCGCGCTGAACCCGGCGCGCTTCCGCGGCTCCGACGCCGAGTTCAACATCGGCTGCGCGGTCGGCGCAGTGCAGTCGCTGCCGGCCGGCGTCTACATCGCCATGAACGGGCGCATCTGGGATCCGCAGAAGGTGCGCAAGAACGTGGCGGCGAACCGTTTCGAAGCGGCCTGAGCGGCGACGATGTCCAAGGCCACGCGCGCAACCAAGGCGCTGGATGCGGCCGGCGTCGTCTACCGGCTGCATCCCTACGACTACGAAGCCGAAGCCGGCGCCAAGGGCCTGCAGGCCGCACAGGCGCTGGGCCTGCCGCCGGAGCGGGTGCTGAAGAGTCTGATGGCCTGGGTCGACACGCGCGCGGTCTGCGTGGTGGTCCCGTCCGACCGCCGCGTGCAGTTGAAGAAACTGGCCGCCGCCGCGGGCGGCAAGGCGGCGCGGATGATGGAGGCCGCCGAGGCCGAGCGCCGCACCGGCTACAAGGTCGGCGGCATCAGTCCGCTGGGCCAGCAGCGGCCGGCGCCGGTGCTGATCGAGCAAACGGCACTGGGCGCAGGCAGCGTTTGGTTCAACGCCGGGCAGCGCGGCCTGCTGCTGGAAATGGAGGCCGCGCAGGTGCTCGACGCACTGCAGGCACGTGCCTGCGATCTGTGCGAGTGAGGCGCGTCAGTAACTCGCGGTCGCACTCACGCCCGCCACCGCGGTGACCGCCTTGATCCGCACGTAATAGAGCCCGGCCGGCAAGGTCAGCGTGCAGCGCTCGGTGGTACCGGCGGCGACCGACCGGCAACCGTATGCGGTATCGGTCGGCAGGGCGCCCGCGCGCAGGTACAGATCGGCATTGCCGCTGCCACCGCTCAGGGCCAGCGTCAGCGCCGACGTGCCGGCGGGCACGGTGATCTGGTAGTACAGCGACGTTCCCGCCTTGAGCGACAGATTTCCCATCGGCACGCCACGCACCAGCGTCTGCGCCTTCACTGTCGCCGCCACCGCCGCCCCCGCATTGACCAGCCCTGCACCGCAGCCGGCGGTGCACGCCACCGGCAGCGGGCTGGCGGTGGCCTTCAGCCGGGCCTCCAGTTCCGCCGGCGTCAGCGGATTCAGCGCTGCCGACAGCACCAGCGCGGCGACGCCGGCCACGTGCGGCGCCGCCATCGAGGTGCCGCTGTAGGACGCATACGCCGGCGCCCCCGGCCCCAGCGTGCCGGTATTGAGCGTGGACAGGATGCCCTGTCCGGGAGCGGCAATGTCCACGCCCGCCCCATAGTTGGAAAAACTGGCACGGGCGCCGGCGGAGGTGGTCGCGGCCACCGCGATCACGTTCGGACAATTGGCGGGCACGCTGCCGGCGACATCGCTGCTGCTGTTGCCCGCAGCGACGACGACGCTGGTCCCGCGCGCAACCGCACTCGCGATCGCCCCTGCCATCGTCGGCGAACAGCTTCCGGCGGCACCCAGCGACAGGTTGATGACCTGCGCCGGCGTCGGGTTGGCGGGAACGCCAGCGATGGTGCCGCCGGACGCCCAGACGATGGCGTCGGCGACATCGGAGAGATAACCACCGCATTTACCCAGCACACGTACCGGCAGGAGCTTCGCGTTGAAGGCGACGCCGGCGACACCGGCGGCATTATTGGTGACCGCGGCGATGGTGCCGGCCACATGCGTGCCGTGCCAACTCGAACTCGCCGCCGGCGTACCGGCACCGCAGGTATTGGCGGGATAGCCATCGCCCGGATCGGCGGCGTCACGGTCGCGGCCGCCGCCATCGCCGGCCACCAGGGGATCGCTGATGAAGTCGTAGCCCGGCAACACGTTCGCGGCCAGATCCGGATGTGCGGTGATGCCGGTATCGAGCACTGCGACCACCACGCCCTTGCCCGTCGCCAGATCCCAGGCCGGGCGCACATTGATCGTCGCCGTACCGGTTCCGAACGCCCATTGTTGGGACAGGCCAGGGTCGTTCGGGACCAGCAGGGGGCGCAACAGCACATCGACCTCCACGCGCGCGACGGCCGGATCGGCGGCCAGGCGCCGCATCAGCGTCTCCGCCTCGACGCGATCCAGGCTGCGATCGGCGGCGATGACGTCGGCACCGGTCGCCAGGCGCCGCAACGATGCCAGACCGAGGGCACGGCCGCGCCGGGCCGGCAACATGCGCGCGGCCTCCGCCAGCGGTGCCGCGCGCGAGGCCAGCGCAGGCGCGGCGCCATCGCGATAGGTGACGATGAAACGCTGTGGATTCGGCGTCGTCGCCAGCGCCTGCAATCCGATCTCGCCGGCAGCGGCGGTGCCGGCGGCTGCCAGCAGCAAAAGGCACGCGGCGCTGCGGCGCCGAAGCACGCTGTACTTGAACATGAGACTCCCCCCGGGCTGTACACGTGGCGCAGTCGGCCGTCCACCGCGCAGGTTCGAACGTGGCGGTGCAGGCCGCGGCCACCGCGTACGCGACAGCCGCAGAACGGTCCTGCACCGCGGATAGCGGCAAGGCGCGGATCGGGTAGAGGGCGCAAGCGGCGCAATGTGCAGATCTGTGATCGGCGACGAGCCCGGCTGCGGAATGCATCAAGACGACCGGACCAGGGCGGCCGGACGCGGACGCGGCACAAACAAAAAAGCCCCGCGCCGAAGCGCGGGGCGACCGAGAGTGGCGGCGGCGGCGTCCTGGCCTCCCGCTGCGATCCGGCACCGGGAGGTGCGCGGCGGCCATGGCGCGGCCGCCGCGACGGAGTGCCTCAGTAGTCGGCCTTCAGGCTGACACCGGAGAACGTGCTGTACGCCTTCACCCGCACATAGTAGGTGCCGGCCTGCGGGGAGTTGAAGGTGCAGCTCTCGTTGTTGCCGTTCTTGTACGGACGGCAGTCGTAGGCCGAGTCGGTCGGCGCGCTGCCGAAGCGCACGTACAGGTCGGCATCGCCGCTGCCGCCGGAGGTGGTGACCACCAGGCTGCTGGCGCCGGACGGCACCTTGACCGTGTAGTTCAGCGAGGAACCGCTGTTGGCGCTGAGGTTGGTGACCGCCACGCCGTCCTGCAGTTCGTTGCTGCTGCCGCCGCCACCGCCACCACCGCTGCTGCCGCCGTTCAACGCCGCGGTGACCGCCGCGTTGGCGTCGAGCAGGCCGGCGCCGCAACCCTGCGAGCAGGAGAAGCTGGCCGCGGTGTTCTTGATGGTGCTTTCCACCTGCGCCGGGGTCAGCGCGGTCGGCGCCACCGACTGCATCAGCGCGACCACGCCGGCCACGTGCGGGGTCGCCATCGAGGTGCCGTTGTACGAGGCGTAGCTCGGGTTGCCCGGGGTGGTGGTGCCGTCGTTGAGCGTGGACAGGATGTTCGAGCCCGGCGCGGAGATGTCGATGCCCGCGCCGTAGTTCGAGTAGCTGGCCTTGGCCCGCGACGAGGTGGTCGCCGCCACCGCGATCACGTTGTTGCAGTTGGCCGGCACCGAGCTGGACACGTTGGTCGAGCTGTTGCCCGCCGCCACCACCACCGTGGTGCCGCGGCTGACCGCGCCGTTGATGGCGTTCTGGTAGGTGCTCGAGCAGGTGCCGCTGCCGCCCAGCGACATGTTGATGACTTCGGCCGGGTTCTGGTTGGTCGGCACGCCGCTGACGGTGCCGCCGGAGGCCCAGGTGATCGCATCGGCGATGTCGGAGGTGTAGCCGCCGCACTTGCCGAGCACGCGCACCGGCAGGATCTTGGCCTTGAACGCGGTGCCGGCCACGCCGGTGCCGTTGTTGGTGATCGCGGCGATGGTGCCGGCCACATGGGTGCCGTGCCAGCTGGAATTGGAGGCGGGCGAACCGGAGTAGCACTCGCCGGCAGCGGCCCAGTCGCCTTCGTCGGCCGGGTTGCTGTCGCGGCCGTCGCCGTCGCGCGCCGAATCCGCATCGCTGATGAAGTCGTAGCCCTGCAGGACGTTGGCGTTGAGGTCCGGGTGGCTGGTGATGCCGGTGTCGATCACCGCCACGACCACGCCGTCGCCACTGGCCTTGTCCCAGGCCGAGCGCACGTTGATGCCGGCGTTGGTGGTGCCGAAGGCCCACTGGTCGCCCAGGCGCGGATCGTTCGGGGTCAGCGCGATGGTCATGCGCTGGTCGACCTCGACGTATTCGACGTTCGGGTCGGCGGCGATCTGCCGCATCAGCGTCTCGGCCTCGGCGCGGTCCAGCGGACGGCTGGCCTTGACCACTTCCGGACCCACCGCCAGGCGGCGCAGGCTGGTCAGGCCGAGCGCGCGGCCGTTCTTGGCCGGCAGCGCGGCGGCGGCCGACTGCAGCGTCGCGCGCAGCGCCGCCGAGGGCGCCGCAGCGGCGGCGGACGCGCTGGAGATGCTGACCGGCGCGGCATCGCGGGTCTTGACGATGAAGCGCTGTACGGTCGGTTCGGAAGACAGGCCGGAGAGGTTCACGTCACCGGCGAAGGCTGGGGTGGCCAACAACAGGGAGGTGAGAGCGGACGCGCCCAGCACGACCAGCCACGGACGTTGGCGCGACCCACGATGCGACATTTCGGACATTCGGACTTCCTTTCGGTTGAGTAGCCGCCTGATGGCGGTGTTCCGCGCCGCACCGGTCCGGTCGAAACCTGAACCTGGCGTGCGTTGCGAGCCCGGTCGGATGGCGTGTTGCCGACCATTCATCGACGCTAGCTCAGTACAAGCGCGTATGGAGCAGGGTGTGACGGAAATCCGTTGTACAAAGCGAAGAAATGCAATGAATGTCGATGTTATAAAGAGACATGCACCTCATTTTTGCTGCGGTGCAGCATGGAAAGACGCCAGACTCGGCAAATCAGGGGCAGATTTTTGGCTCCCGCGCGACACACGGGACAAGAAAAGGAGACAGTGGATACAGACGACAGAGGTCGCCTGCATGCCAGCGCCATACATTGGGACGGACACGGAATGTCCGGGGAGCGGACTCCCGGGAAGGCGCGATGCGGAGGCGGGGCGGCGACACATCGCACGCCCCGGCGCACCAGCGCGGACGTCGCCGGCGATGGTCGACGCTGTCGGACCGTGCGCCAAGTGGCATGAGGTCCATTCGCCAGGGCAGCCAACGGCCGCCCCAGCGTTGGGCGCTCGGCTCAGCCCAGCCGCACCAGCCAACCGTGGCGGTCGGCCACGCGGCCGTACTGGATGTCGGTGAGTTCCTGGCGCAGCGACAGCGTCACCGGGCCGGCGGGCG
>NZ_NKUH01000026.1:0-24687 GCF_009192895.1 Xanthomonas sp. LMG 12460
AGTGGCCAACGGCTATCAGACGGCCAGTACCATCAGCACAATGGCCGGCAACGCCGGCATATGCACCCTAATGATGTTCCTATTGCATAGCGGCCAGTGAGGACGCTTGTACAGGATAAGTCTGGCCGCTACTGGCTGCAAAGCTCGACGGGAAATAGAATAACGTCATCCGGCTCCTATGATTTTGTAACTATGCCGAATGGAAGCACTCGGGTTGCCAGACCAAATGTGAATCAGGATTTTTCAACACACCTTGGGTTGAGTGGTGGCGGGGAGGTTAAGTATGCAGGCTCTGTACGTTTTGGAAATAATGGTGACCCAAGTCGAGGAAAAATAACCAGGTGGACTAATGACTCTGAGCATTATAAGCCGCCCGCCACGTTAAACGGTAATGCCGGCTTGCCGCAAGATTCATTTAATTCGAAGTAGGTTGAAAAATGAATGAAAAACAGAGCATTCTATGTATGCAGCTTGCAAAGATGGATTCCGAGCAGGCTGCTGACTGGCTAATGGAAAAATACCCGATAGGGTCGATGGATTATGGTGAAGCTCTGCTGTTGATTCCCCATCGTTCTTGGAAAAGATCCGACCAGAAGCGACTAGCACGGTACTACTTCAGGAAGTTACCTTTCGCTAGCGCGAGAGGGTATGAGGCATTTGCTTCATTCATGTCAACAGGACATCTTCTGGATTGTGTCAAAGAACGTTTACCGATGAGCGATTCTAATACGGATTTGCTGCTGTATCATATGATTCCCGTCCTTAATAGGTTCGCAAAAAAAGATTCTGACCGCAAAATCATTGCGGAGTTTATTGATGAACTAAACTTAAGTTACTTCAGATAGTCGCCATCGTGGCCTATGCCAAATCACTTTGGCGAGATGCGGACGAGACTCCATCCAATTTAGTGGATTGTTAGAGGTGGAGGTGGCTAATTTTTCATGCAAATGCTTCTATATTATTAGCCTCGCTAATTCTCCGGGAGCTTGGACAAAGCAAGGGCAGCAACACGGGCCTTGAAGTGGGCGTGGGCGCCTCGGTCGGCGCGCAGACTGGCGTCTTGTCTATGCCCAGGCCAGCGTCGGCAGTCACTCCTCCAACGCCGACAACCACCTTGAAGAACACGGAGCTGGCCAAGTAGAACATCGCCCTCACTCGAAGGGCGACACCACGTTGCGCGGCAAAGCTCGACCGATCGCGAATAGAGTAGCGCCATCAGGGTCATATGGGCGATACCTGGATAATTTTATATATAACTTAATAAATTTCTGGAGTTTAAGGTGGCCAAATTCTCATGCAAATGCTCCTATGTAATTAGCCTTACTAACTCTCCGGCTCCGGAACAATTAACTGTCGTTCCAAACGCGCTGCTATATGAATTGGCAGAATTGATCGATAAGGGTAAGATTTCTTTTGATAAATTCTTTAATCGGATAGACGCAGTTAGTCATGACGCTATTGCTTGCCCCGCATGTGGTCGAATCTGGATAAAGAAATCGGACGGTTCGGAGTATTGGTCATACATCGCAGAAAATTAATAAATCTAAGATGACGGTGGTCTACTGAAGTTGGCTATTAAGCCGCTAGATCGACATACTCCACACCTTCAGCCCGGACGCAGAGCGCAATTTGGTACTGGAAGCAGGTAAGTCCTCGGATTCGGAATAGAGCAAGGGCAGCAACGCCGTATTGGAAGTAGGCGTGGGCGCCGCGGTCGTCGCACAGATTTGCGTCTATGCCTATGTGCAGGCCAGTGTCGGCAGCCGTTTCTCCAATGCTGACAGTGCGACATGGAAGAACACGGAGCTGGCCTCGCAGAACATCGCCTTCGCCATCCGGTCTACCAGGATCTTGGGGCGAAGAAAGCTACTAAAAATCTCATGGGGTAAGAAATGATCACTGAAGACCTGAAGACAGCCAACGAGATTTTTTCAATTATAGATTCTGGCATAGTCGATGGCTATGATTCCTTCGTTTTTGAGGTTAAAGTGGGTGACGGTTATATCGACACGCAGTTGATAGTTGAAAGTGAGGGGCGCGCGACAACTGAAGCTAAGACAGATATCAATGATGCGGCATTATATGTCCTAGTAAAGCGCCTTAGAGAAAGCGCTTTGCAACGTGGAGAATGTTGGACTTCCTTTGTTTTTTCTTACAGATTGGGTGGGCAGGTAAGAGTGGAATTTAAATATAATGAATAATAGTGGCCGCAGAAAACAACTGGTATTTTACGGTGTGCGGGCATGGTGCTTAACGCCGCGGCCGGCCTGAGCAAAGTGTCCGTATTAGCCAAGGGTCCCGCTAAGAAGTTAAAGCGCTCATCTTAGTTTCTATGCCGAGTTGCGCTGTAGGGTGGGTTCAACTCACAACGTCTATTCGAGGCGAAATGGTAAAGCGATGCCTGCATGAAAGAACTGTTCGATCAGCCAGACGATGAATCAGATCCGTATTGGATTATTAAATCCTATTTCAATAGAATGTACGCTGACGGCTTCCTCTTGGAGGCATTGGGGTATTTAGTGAATAAGTGGGGATTCAGTACAGATGGCGCGTACTGTAATTTCGCAGATAGAAATAGCTTTTTTGATGAAGATCATTTTGATGGTGTTGAGTTCTCTTATGGATATCCTCCCGGGATTGAGAATACTGTTGTTGTGAGTGAAGAGGCTTGCTCTAACTGCATTAAACTAGCATGCGAAAAATATCTTCAGTGTCACCCCGAGGATTTCGATAAAGTAAAAATAATTTTAGATTTACTTTCTTTTCAAGCCATGTAGAATTTTAGGATTTCTTTATTGTTTCAGTTAAGGCGCCAGGGAATTTATAAGGTCGCATGCCAGTGAACATTGGTCAGAATATTGTTCTGGAACCCTGCCATGCCGAATCACCGCTTTCCAGCGGTATGCTTCGCCCCTGACCAGCAAGCAGTCCATACGATGACCGACACCGCCGCCGTTCCCGTTCTCTCCGCCATCGAAGCCCGCGCCCTCGGCTGCCTGATCGAAAAGGAGGCGACCACGCCGGATGCGTATCCGCTCACGGTCAATGCGACGGTGGTGGCGGCCAATCAGAAGACCTCGCGCGAGCCGGTGATGACGTTGAGTCCGGGCGATGTGCAACACGCGCTGCGGCAACTGGAGGGGCGCGGGTTGGTAAGGCAGCAGTTCTCTTCGCGCGCCGAGCGCTACGAGCATCGGTTGGCGTCGGCGCTGGATCTGACCCAGCAACAGGTGGTCTTGCTCGGCCTGCTGCTGTTGCGCGGTCCGCAGACCGCCAACGAGTTGCTGACGCGGGCCGAGCGCATGGCGCGCTTCGCCGATGCGGACGATGTCCGGCATCAGCTGGAACGGCTGGCGCAGCGTCAGTTGGCGGTGCAGTTGCCGCGTGCCAGCGGGCAGCGCGAGGACCGTTACATGCACTTGCTTGCCGGTCCGGTGGACGCGGAGGCACTGGCCGCCACGTTCAAGGCGCGGCCGACCGCCTCGGGCAACGATGAGTTGGAAGGGCGGGTGCAGGCGTTGGAGGCCGAGGTGGCGGAGCTGCGCGAGATCGTGGCGCAGTTGCAGGCGCAGCTCGCGCACGGGTGACGCTGCGTGGATGGGCTTCTAAACGAAGCCTCTGGTTAACCAAAGAACGCTCACTTGTAGGAGCGGCGGCAGACCCCCCGCAAAACCGCGGCAAGGCGCGTTACTACAGGTGCCCTAAACATCAAGGCACGCACCAAGCGCAGCGCCCCGGGATCGCAGGATTACCCCATCTCGACCTGCGGAATCACCGCCAGCATATCGGTGACACCGACATCGGCACCCGCCTGGCTCAGCAGGGTGGTGGCCTGGCCACGATGGTGGGTCTGGTGGTTGAAGAAGTGCAGCAGCAGGTCGCCGAAGCGCCGGCCGTGCGATTCGCCTCGGGTGTTGCGATAGCGCAGCGCCACGTCGAGATCGTCGGCATGCAGTTGCGACATCCACTCGGCGATCGTCGCATCCAGGGACTCGCGTTGCGTCCGCAGGTCCGCCAGGCAGTCGGCCTGCGGCGCATCCAGGGCGGTGGGGACCGGCGTGGCGGCGATGGCCTGCAGCGCCGGGTGCCGTGCCGGATGCTGGGCGAAGCGCTGCAGCCAGATCGTATCGGCCACCACCAAGTGGTTGAGCGTGCCCAACAGCGACCCGAAGAAGGCGCCGCGCGGCTCGGTGATCGCGGCGTCCGGCAGGGTCGCGGCCGCGGCGTAGAGACGCTGGTTCATCCATTGGCTGTAGTTGGCGAACAGCCGCAGTGTGTGCAAGGTGTCCATGCTCAGGCGTGCTCCTCGGGTGCATCCAGCTCGCAATGATACAGTTCGACCTCGGCCGCCTCCGGACTCAGGCGCACCCGCCCCTGGGCGACGAAGCCCAGCGCGGCGAGCAGCCGCAGCGAGCGCGCATTGCCCGGAGCCACGATGGCGTAGACGCGCGGCAGCGCGAGCACGGTGCGCGCGTAATCCAGCACCGCGCGCGCCGCCTCGCTGGCGTAGCCCTGGCCCGCATAGGGTTGCAGCAGCGCATAGCCCAGATCAGGGGCGGGCAGGGTCGGTCGCAGCACCAGACCCGCCACACCAAGCCAGGCGCCGTCGTCGCGACGCTCCACCGCATACAGGCCGAAGCCGTGCTCGGCGTAGCTGCGCACCGAGCCGTCGGCGAGATAGCGGCTGGCCTGCGTTTCGTCGCGCACGCCGCGGTCGCCGATGTGCGCCAGGAAGCCGGGGTCGTTGAGCAGGGCCAGCATCGGCGCGGCGTCGCTTTCAGGGTCCAGTCGGCGCAGTACGAGGCGCGCGGTGGCGATCACGGTGGACATGCGGCATTCCTGCGGGTCGAGGCGTCAGCGTGGCGCCGTCGCCGTGGCTTGGCAAGGGCGCAGGCGCAGCGCGGTTCCCGGCGTAGACGCTCCGAATGCCGTGACTCCGGAAAGCACGAATGCCCCTACGCAAATGCCGTGCACCCGACATCCCGGTCACATGTAACAAGCGTCTAGTTAACAGCTTCACATGGGGTGCCGGTATTCTGACGCCCATGCGACCCATCCCCCGTCTCGCCACCTTCCTGTCCCTGCTCTCCCTGGCCGGCCTCGCCGAGGCCCGTGGCGTCATCGAAAAGGTACAGATCCAGGGCCTGAACAAGGACGAGGACGCAGCGATGATCGAGAACATCCAGGTCTCGCTGTCGCTGTACGACGCCATCGGCAAGGACCAGGGCGAGTCGCGCCTGGAGTACCTGCTGAGCCAGGCCGAACGCCAGACTCGGCAGGCGCTGGAGCCGTTCGGCTACTTCACTCCCAAGATCACCGTCGACGCGCCACGCCAGGACGACAAGCTGACCGTGGTGGTGCACGTGGACAAGGGCGAGCCGGTGCGGGTGCGCAATTTCCAGGTGGGCATCACCGGCCCGGCAGAGGACGACCGCTACCTGGGCGAGGACCTGAAGAACTTCCGGCCGCGCAAGGGCGACATCTTCGTCAGCAGCGTCTACGAGACCAGCAAGGTCACCATCACCCGGCGCCTGGCAGAGCGCGGCTACTTCGATGCCGACTTCACCCAGCGCAAGGTCGAGGTGACCCGCGCCGACCACGCCGCCGACATCGACCTGAGCTGGGACAGCGGCCGCCGCTACAACATGGGCCCGATCCGCTTCCACCAGGACTACTTCAACCAGAAGCTGTTCGATCCGCTGGTGTACTGGAAGGAAGGCAGCTACTACCACGAGGGCAAGCTCGACCGCCTGCGCGAGTCGCTGGTCAAGCTCGACTACTTCAGCGTCATCGACATCCAGCCCAAGCCGGAAGAAGCCGACGCCAACGGCGACGTGCCGGTGGACGTCAATCTCACCCGCGCCAAGCGCAGCATCTACACCGCCGGCCTCAGCTACGGTAGCGAGAGCGGCGCCGGTGTGCGCCTGGGCGTGGACCGCCGCTACGTCAACGCGCGCGGGCACAAGCTCAGCACGCAGCTGGACTACGCGCAGAAGCGCAAGAGCTTCATCACCAGCTATCGGATCCCGGCGTTCCGCTGGCTCGACGGTTGGTACACCACCTCGCTGCGCGTCTACGACGAGCAGACCGACTACATCGATCTGCGCAACGTCAAGCTCACCGGCAGCCGCAGCGGCCAGATCAACGAGCACTGGACCGCCATCGCCTCGATCAACGCGCTGCGCGAGCGCTGGCGCTACGCCACCGACGAGGTCTTCGACGGTGCGCTGTACCAGACCTCGACGCTGTTCTATCCGCAGATCGAAGCCGACTACGTCGGCGTCGACGACAAGGTGTTCCCGCGCAAGGGCTTCAGCGGCAACATCAGCCTGCGCGGTGGCGCCGAGGGTGTGGGCTCGGATGCCAGCTTCGTGCAGGCGCACATGCGGGTGAACTGGTTCCACGGCATCGGCGACAACGACCGCCTGATCCTGCGTGGCGAAGCCGGCAGTACCTGGACCGACGCGCTGGTGGCGATGCCGCCGAGCCTGCGGTTCTTCGCCGGCGGCGACAACAGCATCCGCGGTTATGCGTTCCGAGAAGTCGGCCCGCGCACGCCGCGGCCGGACCGTTTCGCGCTCGGCGCCAAGCACATCCTCACCGGCAGCGCCGAGTACGAGCATTACTTCAAGGGCGGCCCGTGGGGTGGTGCGGTGTTCGTCGACAGCGGCAGCGCCTTCGACGACACGCCGGACTGGCACACCGGCGTCGGCTTCGGCCTGCGCTGGCGCTCGCCGGTCGGCCCGGTGCGGGTGGACATCGCGCATGGCTTGAACGATCCCGACTCGCAGTTCCAGCTCTATCTCAACATCGGAGCCAATCTGTGAGCGCGCCGCTGGAGCCGACGTCGCCCGCCACGCCGCCGCCACCGCGGCGCCCGCGTTTTTATCGGCGCAAGCGCTTCTGGTGGGGCTCGGCACTGACCGTGGCCGGCCTGGTGCTGCTGGCGGTGATCGCGCTGTACTGGCTGCTGCAGACCGTGGCCGGGCGCGACGTGCTGCTGGCGCAGGTGGTGGCGCGGCTGCCGGCCGGCTCCACGCTCACCTGGGAGCGCGCCGAAGGGCCGCTGGCCGGTCCGCTGATCCTGCACAACCTGGATTTTCGCTACAACGAGATCCACTTCACCGCCGAGCGCGCCTACCTGGATCCGGACATCCGCCCGCTGCTCGGGCGCAAGTTGCAACTGGACGCGCTGGAGCTGACCAACGCCACGCTCAACCTGGCCAAGAGCGACGAACCGTTCGAACTGCCGCGCTGGCCGCAGTCGCTGCCGCAGATCGAAGTGCCGCTGGCGCTGCAGGCCGACCGCATCGCCATCGACGGCCTGCGCATCACCCAGGCGCAGCAGCCGATGATCGACATCCGCACGCTGCGCGGCGGCGTGGAAGTGGCCAATGGCGAGTTCCGCGCCACCCAGGTGGTGGTGAATAGCGACCGTGGCGATTTCCGTATCAATGGCGATTACCTGCCGGGCCAGGACTACAAGGCCGACCTCACCGCCAGCGCCTTGCTGCCGGCCGCACGCGGGCGCACCCCGGCGCGCCTGGGCCTGGTCGCGCGCGGCGACCTGGACAAGATGGAAGTGGCCATTGCCGGCAACGCGCCGGCGCCGCTGCGTGCCACGCTGGTGTTCACCGGCCGCACCGACCCGGTGTGGGAATTCGCCGCCAGCAGCAAGGCGCTGGATCCATCGCTGCTGGTGCCGCCGGCCGACGACGCGCCGGCGGCGGTGCCGCTGGCCTTCGACCTGCATGCCAAGGGCAAGGGCGGCAACGCCGATCTGCAGGGCGAGCTGTCGCGCGACGGGCAGAAGCTGGTACTCGATCCCTCGCACCTGAGTCTGGACAACCAGGTGCTCACCGTCGCGCCGCTGCAACTGCGCGCGTTCGACGGGCAACTGCGCCTGCGCGGCACCGCCGATCTGCGCGACCCGGACAACGCGCAGTTGCGCTTTGCGGTCAACGCCAGCGGCATGAGCTTCGCCACCGCGCCGGATCCGTCCACCCCGGACGCACCGGCGGTGCCGATCAAGCTGGTCGAGGCCAACTTGGGCGTGGCCGGCACGATGAAACAGTGGGCCACCTACGGCGAAGCCACCGTCGCCCGCGGCAAGGACAGCGCCAAGTTGCAGTTGGACGTGCGCGGCGACGATCGCCAGGCGCAGCTGAAGCAGGTGCGCGCGAGCATGCCCAGCGGCACGCTCGACCTGGGCGGCAAGGTGGCCTGGGTGCCGGAGTTGAACTGGGACGTGCAAGGCACGCTGGCTGGGTTCGATCCCGGCTACTTCGCACCGGGCTGGGACGGCAAGCTGTCCGGCACCTTCGCCTCGCAGGGCAAGCAGTTGCCGGCGCGGCCGGACGGCAGTGCCGCCGGCTACCAGGCCACGCTCGACATCCCGCGCTTGAACGGACGCCTGCGCAGCCGCCCGCTCGACGCCAACGCCAAGCTCGCCCTGCAGGGCAACCAGGGCGAGGGCAAGCTGCAGCTGAGCCTCGGCGACAGCCGCCTGCAGGCGCAGGGCAAGGTCGGCGACCAGCTCGACGTGGACGCGCAACTGCAACCGCTGCAACTGGCCGACCTGCTGCCCGGCGGTGCCGGCAGCCTGCGCGGCAGCGTGCAGATCAAGGGCCGCCGCGATGCCCCCGATCTCACCGCCGACCTCACCGGCAGCGGCCTGAAGTGGGACAGCTACAGCGCCGACAGTCTCAGCCTGCGCGGGCGCCTGCCCTGGCGCGGCAACGGCGGTGAACTCGCCCTGCGCGGCAGCGCGATCAATGCTGGCGTGCTGCTGCAGACGCTGAGCGTGGATGCGCGCGGCGCGGTCGAGAACCTGCAACTTGATGCCAAGACCGAGAACGACATGGGCGCACTGGCCCTGGCCGGGCAGGTGCGCCGCGACGGCGCGCGTTGGCAGGGCGCCTTGAACACGCTGCGTATCGCGCCGGCCAAGGGCGAACCGTGGCAGCTGCGGCAGGCGGCCAACTTCAGCGTGGCCGGCAGCGCCTTCAGCCTGTCCGAGAGCTGCCTGGCCCCGGGCAGCGGCGGTGCGTTGTGCGTGTCCGCCGACTGGCCGAAGCAGGGCCTGACCCTGCGCGGCGACGCCCTGCCGTTGGCCCTGGTGCAGCCGTGGCTGCCGCCCAGCAACGGCCGCAAGATGTATCTGCGCGGCGACCTGTCCATCGACGGCAGCTTCAAGCCGGCGGGCAACGCCTGGCAGGGTTCGCTGCGCCTGGCCTCGCGCGAAGGCGGCCTGCGCCTGGGCGACAACGCCCGCGGCGAGCTGCTGCGCTACGACCAGTTCAGTTTCGTCACCGATTTCAGCGCCCAGCACATCCACTCCAAGCTCGGCATCGGCTTCCAGGGCGACGGCTTCGTCGACGCCACCGTGGACACCGGCTGGGATGCATATGCGCCGCTGACCGGCGAGATCTACATGAACATGGCACGGCTGTACTGGCTGGAGCTGTTCTCGCCCGATCTGGTCCGGCCCAAGGGCCTGGTCGAAGGCCACGTCAGCCTGCGCGGCACCCGCTCGCAGCCGGCGATGGGCGGCGATGCCACGCTGAGCAACTTCACCGGCGAACTGCCGGCGCTGGGCCTGACCCTGAGCGAAGGCAAGGGCCGTTTCGACGCGCAGCCGGACGGCTCGGCGCGCATCGTCGCCTCGGTGAAGTCGGGCGAAGGCACACTCAACGTCGACGGCGGGCTGTCCTGGTACGGCGACCGCACACCGCTGCAGTTGAACATCCGCGGCACCAACGTGCTGGTGTCCAACACCGCGGAACTGCGCGCGGTGGCCAATCCCGACCTGCAGTTCGGCATCGCCAACAAGACCATGATGTTGAGCGGCCAGGTCACCGTGCCCTCGGCCGACATCGACCTGGAGCGGCTGGATCGCGGCACTTCGCTTTCCGAGGACGTGGTGGTGCTCGACCCGGCCGACCCCGAGGCCACGCCGACCTCGCCGCTGGAGATGGACCTGCGCGTGACGTTGGGCGACCAGGTCAAGATGGCCGGTTTCGGCCTCAAGGGCGCGCTGACCGGCGCCATGCAGGTGCGCTCGCGGCCGGGCCGCGAAACCACCGCCACCGGCGGGCTGGACGTCAGCGGCAAGTACAAGGCGTACGGCCAGGACCTGACCATCACCCGCGGCCAGCTCACCTGGAGCAACAACATCGTCTCCGACCCGCGCATCAACATCCGCGCGCAGCGCCAGGTCGGCGACGTCACCGCCGGCATCGACGTCACCGGCCGCGCCACGGCCCCGCATGCGGACGTGTGGTCCGACCCGTCGATGTCGCAATCCGAAGCGATGTCCTACCTGGTGCTGGGCCGCAGCCTCAGCAACACCAGCAGCGCCGAAGCCGACCAGGTCACCGCCGCGGCCAGCGCCCTGTCGGCCGGCAGCGGCCTGCTCGCCTCGCAACTCGGCGCCAGGCTCGGCTTCGACGACGCCGGCGTCAGCCAGTCGCGCACCCTCGGCGGCTCGGTGGTGGGCTTCGGCAAATATCTCTCGCCGAAACTCTACGTTAGTTACGGCGTGTCGCTGATCGGCAGCGGCTCGGTCTTGACGCTGAAATATCTGCTGGGCCGCGGCTTCGACGCCGAGGTGGAATCGAGCACGGTGGAGAACCGTGGGTCGGTGAATTGGCGGAAGGAGAAGTAGTGCGCCGTTCGAGCACGGCGCATGTTGCAACCGCAAAATCTCCTTGACAGTCTCCGGTGCGTTCTATCACAGTTCCGCCGGGGATCCAGACTGCGGCAAATGTGCAGCATTCGGCCGCGCCATGCTGCCGACAGCATGGCGCGCGGTGATCCCCAGGGCACGAGGTTGAAACCAGGGGGATACATGGATTGTCGCGTCGGCACCGGCTTGCCTGTCACACAGTTGCGCAATCCGTCGCGATTGCCGCCCTAGCGTTCTCGTTCCATGCCGGCGCCCCGTTTCCGGGCGCCTGGGGGCCGCTTCACATCCAGATTCCGACCGTGTTCCTGTCGCGCATGCCAGATGCGCTGCAGCCTTCGCAACGGTTGCCGCCTGCTTTCTTGAGACTTCTCTATGGATAGGTTCCAGACGTTCTTCCGGCTGCGCGCAGGCCTGGCGCTGTTGGCCCTCGGATATGCGGCGACCGCCGGTGCGGACGAATTGCGGTACGACCAGAAGTACGTCGAGCGCATCAAGCAATCGCAGGAAATCGGACGCCTGAGCGTCGATTCCTTCGGCGAGCAGGTCAGCCTGAAGAACGGCAGTGTGGTGTTCAACTGGACGGACATCGACATCCCCGGCAACAGCAAGTTGCCGGTCCGTCTGCAGCGCACGCATGTCGTGGAAGACGACGGCGCGGGGCGCAGCGGAAAGCTCGACGGCTTCGGTGTCGGCGGTTCGTTCGATGTGCCGTACCTGATGGGTGTGTTCGGCGCGAACGGTTGGCAGGTGTCCGGCAATAGCCCGAATAGCCGCTGCAGTCAGCCTGCGGAGCCGCCGAGCTACACCATCCCCGCGCGGGACTATTGGTCGGGCAACAATCTACACATCCCGGGCGCGGGCGATCGCCAGATGCTCCGGGATCCTTCGACGCAGTTGCCGGCACCGAACAACGGCGCAAGCTATCCCTGGATCACTAAGGATTTCTGGCGTTTTTCCTGCCTGGCGAGTACCAAGAACGGCTATCCGGGCGAAGGATTCGTGGCGCTGTCGCCGGAAGGCGACAAGTACTACTTCGACTGGGTGGTCAGCAAGACGCACCCATCCATCTCCAAGCGGATGGGTAACTACTCCGCAAGCGCGTCGATGTCGCGTCTGGCGGTGTTTTTCCTGGCCACACGGGTCGAGGATCGCTTCGGCAATTGGGTCACTTACACCTACAACGGCGACCAGTTGTCGCGCATCGACGCCAGCGATGGCCGCTACATTCGGGTGACCGGAACTTCCGGTGCCAACATCACTGCGGTCGAATCCAGTATCGGCAACTGGACCTATTCGTACGGCGACAAGTCGCTGACGGTGACACAACCGGACAATGCCCAGTCGCGCTACGTGCAGAGCGGCGACATGATCATTACGCCCACGCCTGCCTTGCCGCTCTATGAAGATCCTCCGCGCTGCCCCGCGCCGGAGATGTCGACCGGCAACTTTACCTATGCCGTCACGTTGCCGAGCAATGCCACGGCAACCTATGCGTTCTCGGTGAAGCGGCATTTCCGCCACAACATCCCCAAGCAGTGCAACAGCTTCATGGATGCGGCCGGTCCGAGTACCAGCTATCAGTATCTGACCATCCCCAACTTCTCGGACAACTTCACCCTGGTCAGCAAGTCGATCAGCGGTCCTGGCCTGCCATCGATGCAGTGGTCGTATACCTACGGTATCGGCGCAGGTGGGCTGGCATTTGCGGAAACCTGTCAGCGACCCAACCTGCCGCCGACCGCTTGCAGAAAGTCAATGCAGACAGAGGTGCGCGGTCCTGAAAACGACTTCAAGCGCTACACCTTCGGTGCCTGGTACAACTTGAACGAAGGGCTGGACCTGGGTGTAGAGGCCGGTTCGTACACCAGCAGTTCGTCCGGGGATACCGTGAATATCCTCAGCACCAGCGTGAACGACTACATCACCAGCGATGAGGTCGCCAATCAGCCGTTTCCGAACTTCGTCGGTTCTGGCCATGGATCGAACGAGGACGACGTGTCCATTGCAGGGCTCAGGCCGCTGAAGCGCACCACCATCAGCCAGGATGGCGATACCTTCCAGATGGCAGTGAACAGCTTCGATGTGTTCGCGCGCCCGACCAGCGTGACCCGCTCCAGCGCGTTCAATACCCGCACCGAGGCCACAGCGTATTACGACGACTACACCCGGTGGGTGATCGGTCAAATCGCGTCCGTCACCAAGACGGCGCCGGGCAGCAGCCAGGAGATGTCCGCCAACGCCTACGACGCTGCCACTGCGCTGCCGACGCGTTTCTCGCGATTCGGCAAGACCATTCAAACGGTCGCCTACAATGCCGACGGAACAGTGTCCAAGGTCACCGACGGCAACGGCAATGCCACCAGCCTCAGCGGCTGGAAGCGCGGCATGCCGCAGGGCATCACCTATGCGGACGGCACCAGCGACACGGCCGTCATCGACGACCGCGGCCTGATCAGCTCGGCGACCGACGAAAATGGCTATGCCACCAGCTACGGCTACGATGCCATGGGGCGATTGACCAGCATCGCCTATCCCAGCGGCGACACCGTCGCCTGGGCATCGACGGGGCTGGCCTTCGAACAGGTGAACGCCGCCGAATTCGGACTGCCTGCCGGGCACTGGCGGCACACCGTGTCCACTGGCAACGCGAGAAAGGTCACCTACCTCGACGGCCTGTGGCGACCGGTGTTGACCCAGGAATACGACGCCGCGAACGTGGGCGCCACCCAGCGGTTCAGCCGGTTCACCTATGACCACCAGGGGCACACGCTGTTTGCCTCATACCCCGGCACGTCCGATCAACTGTCGACCGGTACCTGGACGCAGTACGACGCGCTCGGCCGGACCACGGCGGTCTCCCAGGATTCCGAGCTGGGGTTGTTGACGACGAAGACCGAGTACCTGTCGGCGAGCCAGATGCGCGTGACCAACCCGCGGGGCAACCAGACTCTGTCCGGCTATCAGGTCTTCGACCGCCAGGGCTACGACGCGCCGGTCTGGTTCCAGCATCCGGAAGGCGCCACCACCGAGATCAACCGCGACATCTTCGGCAAGCCGCTGTCCATCCGCCGTCACGACGCCAACGGCACCGTGTCGGTGACCCGCAGCTACGTCTACGACACCTACCAGCAGCTGTGCAAGACGGTGGAACCGGAAACCGGTGCCACCGCCAACGGCTACGACGCTGCGGGCAATCTCGTCTGGAGTGCGGCGGGCCTGTCGCTGCCCAGCACCACCTCATGCGATGCGGATTCCGCCTTTGCCTCCGGCCGCCGGGTCGATCGCAGCTACGACGTGCGCAACCGGATCAAGGCGCTGAGCTTCCCGGACGGCAACGGCAATCAGGCGTGGAGCTACTGGCCGGATGGGGCGGTCAAGCAGATCACCACCACCAACAACGGCGTCGCCACCTACAACAGCTACGCGTACACCAAGCGTCGCCTGTTGATCGCGGAGAGCCAGGGCCAGGCCGATGGCGAGACCTGGGCGCTGGGCTACGCTTACGATGCCAACGGTAACCTTGCTGCGCACCGCTATCCCTCGGGACAGACGGTGGATTACGCGCCCAATGCCCTGGGCCAACCGACCCAGGCGGGCAGCTATGCCACCGGCGTGAGCTACTACCCGAACGGCGCAATCAAGCAGTTCACCTACGGCAACGGCATCGTCCACACCATGACGCAGAACGCGCGCCAGTTGCCGGATACCAGCCAGGATGCCTACGGCGGCACGGCGTTCCTCAGCGACGGCTACGATTACGATGCCAATGGCAATGTCGCAGGCATCAGCGACGGCGCCACTGGCCGCAACCAGCGCGGCAACCGCACCATGACCTACGACGGCATGGACCGGCTGATCAAGGCCGAGTCGCCGATGTTCGGCACGGCCACCTACAGCTACGACGTCCTCGACAACCTGACCCACGTCGTCGCGCCGGGCCGCGATCATTACTACTGCTACGACGCCAATTGGCAGCTCACCAACGTCAAGACCGGCAGTTGCGGCGGCAGCACGGTGATCGGCATGAGTTACGACCCGCAGGGCAACCTCAGCAACAAGAACGGCCAGGCCTTCGTGTTCGATTACGGCAACCGCCTGCGCCAGGCGACCGGCAAGGAGACCTACCGCTACGACGGCAACGGCCGCCGCACGCTGGCGCTGCAGAGCGCCGGCAACATCGGCTCGCTGTATGACCAGTCCGGCGCACTGCGCTTCCAGAAGAACCAGCGTCAATCCAAGTCCACCGACTACATCCTGCTGGGCGGCAGCCTGGTCGCAGAAGCCGACTGGCCGCTGGGGCAGTTCGCGTCGGTCAAGGACTACGTGAACTGGAACCCTGTCTCCGGCGCAACCCGCTATGTCGTGGAAGAGAGCGTGGATGGCGTCACCTGGACCTCTGTGTACGACGGGAGCCAGGGCAACTGGACCTCGTTGGCCAGGCCGGCAGGGACCTATTCGTACCGGGTGACTGCATGCACGGCGGACGGCAACTGTACCGCTGTTTCGAACGTGACGCACGACCAGCGGCCTGCGGTGGATATTGTGCCGTTGCTGTATCAGTTGCTGCTGAACGGCTGAATCCAGCCGGTGGCGGTTGGAGCTCTTTGCTTCCGCGGCGAAGAACTATAGGCAGTAAAAAGCGGCAAATAACGGATCAAAAAAGGGGATGAAATGAGCTTCAAGATGGCTGCGTTATTGCTGGCGATTGCAGCATCATGCCTTTCTTACGAGGCGGACGCTGCCATGCAAGTGGTCTGGACGGGGAAAATTACCTACGTTGAGAACGGCTGGTATGGCGAGGGCATGGTGATTCACACCTCGAACGACGGTCCATCCGGGTGCTCGGCTCCCCTGAACGACTTCGCGATCGACAAGGATCATCCTTCGTACAAGGAGCTCACTGCGATGGCGCTGGCGGCATACACCAGTAATTCAGATGTGGAACTCCTGGTTGACTCGGGTGTCTGCATTTTTGGTAATCGTACCAAGGTTATTTCCATACGGCTGAAGAAGTAGGGAATTGAGTATCGCAGCGCGTCAGTTGCACGGAAGTTCAATCCATTTCAAGAAGACAAAAAAATATGAATTATAAGAGTGGTCTATTTCTAATGCTTGCTTTGCTGAGCTGGCAAGCATCTGCAAACGAATCGATGCAAAACGTCGACGTCGTGCAGTTGGGCACGTACCAGGCTCATACCGATCATTTTGTCTGGCTGTCGGACACGCCGGCGGAATGCAAGGCCACATCTGGCAACCATGTCCTGCATTTTCAAGAAGACCAACCCGGCGGAAAGGCACTGCTGGCCGTGTTGATGACGGCGTTGGTGAACAAACGCAAGATCGATATACAGACCAATGGTTGCGACATCGTCGAGGTCTACTTGAAGTAAGCCTGCTCGGGCGGAGTCTGCACCACAGATTTCGTTGGGTAGGTTGCACCGTAATGTTGCTAGGGGAAGCGTTGTCGATCCGACGTCCATGAGAAAAGTCGACTCTACATCGCGTATCGATGGTTCCAACTCGCAAGGACGAGTGATGTCAAATTTCCAGGGGATTCGTGCGGCATTGCGCCTGATGGCTACAGCCGGCCTTTCATTGCTCGTCGCCTTCGGCGCCTCTGCGCAGACGGTTCGCTACATCCATACGGATGGGCTGGGATCTGTTGTGCTCGTGACGGACAAGGATCGCAATGTCGCTGAGCGTAGCGAGTATGAGCCTTATGGCAGTCTGGTGAATCGACCTATAACTGATGGTCCTGGTTACACTGCGCATGTAATGGATCCGTCGACTGGGCTGTTCTATATGCAACAGCGATATTACGACCCACAGATCGGAAGATTACTATCTGTGGATCCAGTGACGCCTTACAGCAACTTGAGTGGGGCATTTAATCGCTATTGGTACGCCAGCAATAATCCGTATAAGTTCATTGATCCGGATGGCCGAGAGGTATGTGGACAGAACACAACCTGTCATCTTGCACAGGGAGAGATGGGATGGACAGTTGGTAATATTCCGGAAGTATCGGCTAGCGGCTCCAAAAAATCTGCATCATCTTCATCCTCATCTTCTAATGGTTCATGGAATGATTTAAAAGGCAGGCTTGGGCTGCAGGGCGATCTAACAAAAAATGGAAATATATTAGATGTCAAAGCATTGGCGCATGATATATTTTATCCAGTCATGGACTCTCCTTTTGGTGGCGAAGCGCATCTGGCTTCTATCGGATTTTTTGCGCTGAAGCTTGGTCCCGCAGTAGGTTCACTAAAGGGGCTTGGAAACATTGGAAGCCACGGAGTTGTCGATGCGTCCGTTGCCTTGAACTCCGGAGTAAAGTGGTTGGGTAAAGGATACACTGAAGTTGCCCCAGGTGTTTATAGATCAGCAGATGGGTTGCGACAATTCCGCATGACTACTAGCGACCTTGCTGGTGCACATGGAACTATTGGGTCACATGTGCACTTTGAAGCACTAAATGAATTTGGTAAGGTCATTGAAAATCTGCATCTGGGAGTAACGCCTTGAAGAAAATAAGTGCAAAAATAGATTATGAAAAAATGCAAAAGCGAAATAGTGTTCGTCATTTTCGCTTGGATGATTCTATGCATGGGCGTTTGGAAGATCTTCCCGATCCGGTATCCTTGACTATTGTGGAAGACGATGGCGGTTTTTTCCTGTTGCGAATGGATGAGAAAGGGAATTGTATTTCAGATACATGGCATATTGACTTGGATGACGCAAAAAGCCAAGCTTCGTTTGAGTTTTCCGTGAAAGATGCCGATTGGCATGATTGCGATCGCGGATAAGCTACAATTTTGTGCCGATAACGATGTCTGCCGTTAAGAGTTAATGCTTTCAATATTGTTTGCTACAAGGCGCAAATATAAACCATAGGATTATTTAGTTTTTGCTTTTAGATAATGAAGTGGTGCTTATAGAAATTTAATCGCTGAGCGCCTCAAGATAAGTACTATGTCCGGCTAGTTGAGCGCCGTTTTAACAGAGATGCTATTTGTCATATGAACCGATATCGGTTGCCTCTCTAACGCACGCAAGTTAAGGTCTTATCTCTTTCGTGCTGCGTGCCGCTGTATGCCTTTACTTAATCACCTCACAGCCTCCCTCACCCTGAGCCTCGCCCTCACCGCCACCGCCCACGCCGACGAAGGCATGTGGATGCCGTCGCAGATGCCGGGACTGGCCAAGTCCTTGCACCAGGCAGGATTCCAGGGCGATCCGCAGACACTGGCTGAGGTGACGCAGCCGCCCTTGAGTGCAGTGGTGAAGGTCGGAGGCGGGACCGGGGCGTTCGTGTCTGGGGACGGGTTGCTGTTGACCAATCACCACGTCGCCTACGGGGTGATCCAATACAACACCTCGTCCAAGGAGAACCTGATCGAGAATGGGTTCATCGCGCGGGATCGTGCCGACGAGCGCGCCGCCAATCCGGATTTCCGGGTGCTGGTGACGGTGGGCTTCGACAAGGTCACCGATCAGGTGCTGGGGCCGGCCAAGGGCAAGACCGGGCGCGCCTACTACGATGCGGTGGATGCGGCGAGCAAGCGGATCGTCGCCGACTGCGAGCGCGAGGCCGGGGTGCGCTGCAGCGTCGCCAACATGTACTACGGCACCGATTTCTACCGGATCCGTCAACTGGAGCTGCGCGACGTGCGTCTGGTGTATGCGCCGCCGCGGGCGATCGGCAACTACGGCGACGAGATCGACAACTTCATGTGGCCGCGGCACAGCGGCGATTTCACCTTGCTGCGCGCGTACGTGGGCAAGGACGGCAAGCCGGCGGACTATAGCGCCGACAACGTGCCCTACCAGCCGCCGGCGCATCTGCAGATCGCCACCGATGGGCCGAAGGCCGGGGACTTCGCGATGCTGGCCGGTTACCCCGGCATCACCTACCGGCATCGCACGGCGGCCGAGTTCGCCGAGCAGGTGGAGGCGACGCTGCCGCAGCGGGTGGCGGTGCTGGACCAGTTGATCGAGGTGATCGAAGCATCGGGCAAGGCCGACGCGGAAGCGCGCACGCGCTACGCGTCGCAGCTGCAGTCGCTGAAGAACAACCGTAAGCGGGCCGCCGGTGAACTGGAAGGGCTGCAGCGCAGCGATGCGGTGCGGCTTCGCGCCGAGGACGAGCGCGGCATGCTAGCGGCTACGCACGGCAGCGACGCGCGCGACATCGCCGCGCTTCAGAAGTTGCTCGGCCAGGCTTCGGCGTTGCGCGAGCGCGATCTGCTGTTGGGGCTGGTTGCCACGCAGACTCAGGCGCTGCGCTCGGCACTGACGCTGGAGCGGTTGCGGATGGAAGCGGCCAAGCCGGATGAGCAACGCGAGAGCGGCTATCAGCAGCGCGACCTGGCGCTGATCGAGGGCATGCTCAAGCAGGTGCAGCGCCGCTATTCGCCGACCGTGGAGAAGGCGCTGTTGACGACGCTGTTGACCCGCTATCAGCAACTGCCGGATGCCCAGCGGGTGCCGGAGTTCGATGTGGCGTTCGGGCGGACCCTGGCGCAACTGCAGGCGGTGCTGGACAAGGCCTATGCCGGCACGGCGCTGGGCACCGAGGCCGAGCGCCTGTCGCGCTTCGCTGCCGCCCGCGAGGGCAGGGCGCCTGAGGCCGATCCGTTGCTGACGCTGGCCGCCACGCTGGTGCCGGCGCAGCTGCGGCTGGACGACGAGCGCAAGGCGCGCGAGGGCGAGCAGTTGCGGCTGCGCCCGGCCTACATGCGTGCGCTGTTCGCCTGGCGCAAGCAGCAGGGGCGTGCGGTGTATCCGGACGCCAACAGCACGCTGCGGATCAGCTATGGCCGCGTCGAGCCGCTGGCGCCGCGCGATGCGGTCAGCTTCGCGCCGTTGACAACGGTGGCCGGCATCGTCGAGAAGAACACCGGCAAGGAGCCGTTCGATGCGCCCAAGCCACTGCTGGCGGCGATCGCCAAGGGCGACTTCGGCAGCACGGTCGATCCGCAGTCGAAGACGCAGCCGGTGAACTTCCTGACCAATCTGGACACCACCGGCGGCAACTCCGGCTCGCCGGTGCTCAATGCGCGCGGCGAATTGATCGGGCTGAACTTCGACAGCAACTGGGAGGCGGTCAGCGCCAGTTGGTGGTACGACCCGCGCTACAAGCGCGCGATCCATGTGGACATGCGCTATCTGCGCTGGTTGATGGCCAAGGTGTATCCGGCGCCGCACTTGCTGAAGGAGTTGAACGTTCCGCAGGAGTGAGTGGGCAGGTTGGGGATGCGGGCGTCGTTTGGCGTTGCTTCGAGCAGAATAGGGCAGGGCATGTGATGTGCCCTGTGCCCTGTGCCCTGATGCGGCTGCGGCATGGCCTGGTCGCCGTCACAGCGACGAACATGCTTTGTACCCGCGCTGATGCCTCGATACAGGACCGCCGCCGCTCACCGCGATGCGCTGCCGCGATCGGGGGATCAGGACAATGATCCTGGTCCTGGAGACTCCATGCGTCGGGACTGAAGTCCCTCCCACAAGCGACAGCATGCGCTGCGGTTGGCGAGATGACGTGTTCGATTGAGACCGTGGAGATGCGGATGCACCGGTGGTGGCTCACGACCCGACCTCGCTGCAGGGCTTAGACTGATCGCATGGAGTTGCTTGTCGCCAAGCCCTTGCAGCGTGCGTTCTATGCGCGCGATGCCCGCGTGGTGGCGCCAGAGCTGTTGAACAAGCTGCTTGTCACAGCCGACGGTCGCTGCGGGCGCATTGTCGAGGTGGAGGCCTACTGCGGTGCCGAGGATCCGGCGGCGCACTCGTTCCGCGGCATGACCCCGCGCACGCGCGTGATGTTCGGCCCGCCCGGGCATCTGTACGTGTACTTCATCTACGGCATGCATTGGGCGCTCAATGCGGTATGCGGTGGTGCGCCGGGGCATGCGGTACTGATCCGCGCCTTGGCGCCTGTGGCCGGGATCGAGGCGATGCAGTTGGCACGCGGTGCGGTGCGCGCAGCCGATCTCACCCGTGGGCCGGGGCGTCTGGCCAAGGCGCTGGGTGTTACGGGTGCGGACAACGGGCTGGACCTGACCACGCGGCAGTCGCGCCTATGGCTGGGACAGGACGGGACGCCGCCGCCGACCACGCCGGTCGTCACCACACGGATCGGCATCAGCAAGGCGATGGACGCGCCGTGGCGCTGGCATGTGCCCGACGAGCCGAACGTGTCGCGCTTTGTGGTAAGTCGGGCGAAGCGCCGCGGGTAGCGTGGCGCTTGTAGGCATCGTCGCACTACACGCTGCAAGAGAGTCGGCGCCTCGCCCGCCGTCACGAGTGAAAGGCCGCAATGCGGTCGTGACGGAAGGCGCTTTGGCCCGGAGACGAACGCATTTCCTCAGGGACTTTCGCTTCGTTCGTCGCGGCTGACGCCGTTCCTACGGTGGGCAACCTGCGTCACCATCGCCACAAACGGGCGCATGGCTGAGGGTATGCCGACAAGGCACACGCTAGGCGATCGCGGCGCTCGCATCCAGTTGCGCGATGGCATCGGCCACGACTGTGGGGAACGGTGCGTCCACGTCCACCGAGATCACGTCGGCTTCGTCCAGTGGCAGCTCCAGCGTGTCGAGCTGGCTCTGCAGCAAGGTCGGCGGCATGAAGTGGCCGTGGCGCGCGGCCAGGCGCTCGGCGATGACATGCGCGGCCGCGTGCAGGAACACGAAGCGCATCGGCACGCCGGTGTCCCGTAGCTGCTGCCGGTGCGCCTTGCGCAGGCCGGAGAAGGCCAGCACGACGCTCTGCCTGGCATCGACCGATGCGCGCAGGCGCTGCGCCAGCGCCGCGACCCAGGGCGCGCGCTGCGCGTCGCTGAGCGGGATGCCGTGCGCCATCTGCGCCTTGGCTGCGGCGCTGTGGAAGTCGTCAGCGTCCAGGAAGGTGAGTCCGTAGTGCGCCGCCAGTGCCTGGGCGACGCTGGTCTTGCCGCTGCCGGACACGCCCATCACGACGATGGCTTCGGCGCGTGGCGGCGGGGATGAGGGGATGTGAGTCACGTGCTGCGGTCCCGTGGGGTCGCCCGCATGATGCCAGCGTGGGCGTTGTGTGGACGTCAGCGCTTCTGTACTGGGTCTTGCGCTGTTGTTGAGATGTGCGCCGTGGCAACTGGGTTCTGTGTGGATCCTGGCGTCGGGGCTGAAGCCCCTCCCACAGGGACTCCAGCCAGCACTCCTGGTTCCGCACCCCGTGCTTGGCTCTTCCCGCGAGGTGTTTACATCGTCACGTTCGCCGTCTCGACCAGATCGTCCCACTGCAGTCGCGTGCCGGACGCATCGTCGCTGTGCTGCAAGGTGCGGCGAACGGCGCGACGCATCGCGCGGCTGATCCAGTTGTGCAGGTCGCGGCCGGAGTGGCCCTCGCTGCGCTCGGCGACCCAGGCCGCCGCAGCGTCGGCATCGAGGTCCAGCGGCTTGCCGCGCAGCAGGCGCGTGACGATGGCGACGCGCGCCGCGTGGTCGGGCAGGGCGATGACGATCTGCCGGTCCAGCCGCGACAGCAATGCCGGGTCGATGGCGGCGGCATGGTTGCTGGCGGCCAGCAGGAACACCTGGCCCGCGTGGCTGGCGACGCCGTCCAGTTCCTGCAGCAGTTGGCCGACGATCTCGCGGGTGAACGCGTCGTCGCCGTCGGCACCGCGCGCCGGCGCGACGATGTCGAGTTCGTCGACGAACACGATGCACGGCGCCTGCGCCCGCGCGCGCTCGAACGCGGCCTGCACGCGCTGGCCGGACTGGCCGAGGTAGCCGGCCTTGAGGTCGGCGCTGCTCAGGGCGATGAAGGCCAGCCCGGACTGGCTGGCAAGGATCCGCGCGACCTGGGTTTTGCCGGTGCCCGGCGGGCCGACCATCAGGATCCCGCGCGGCACCGGCACGCCGAGCGTGGCCAGGGTCTCGGCATTGCGCAGTTCCTTGCCCAGGCCGACGAACTCCTCGACGGTGGCCGCCGGCAGCACGATGTCGTCCCAGCCGAGCGTGGCGAAGGCAGTGGAGCCTTTGCCGCGCAGCGCGCGCAGGTGCGCGAGCAGGGTGGCGTTGTCCAGCGTGCCGTCCACGCACTCGGCTGCGACGCGCGCGACCAGCGTGTGCAGGTCGCGACCGGACAGGCCGGTGCTGTCGGCGATCGCCTGCGCGTCCGGCTCCAGCGCGAAACCGGCCCGTCGCAGTTCGGCGCCGAGAATGCGCGCGCGCGCCGCGGCGTCGGGCAGGCCGACGGCGATGCTGGCGGTGAAGCGCGACAGGATCGCATCGTCCAGCAGCGCCGGGCGGTTGGTCGCGCCGATCACCAGCACTTGGCCGTGCGCAGCATGGAAGCCGTCCCATTCGGCGAGAAAGGTCTGCACCAGTTCGGCGCCGAAGCTGTCGCTGTCGGCGCCGCCGCGGCGCGCGAACACGCTTTCGCATTCGTCGATGAACAGGATCGCCGGCGCGCGCTCGCGGCAGCGTTGCCAGATCGCCTGCACCTTGGGGCCGGTGTGGCCGACGTGCGCGGCCTTGAGGTCGGCCACGCCCAGCGCCTCGAAATGGCAGCCGGCGTGGCGCGCGAGCTTGCGCGCGATCAGTGTCTTGCCGGTGCCCGGCGGCCCGTGCAGGAGCATGCCCTTGGGCGCCGGCTGGCGCCCGGACACGAACAGGTCCACCAGTTTCAGGATCTGGTCGAGCGTGGCGTCGGGCAGGGCGACGTCGGCCCAGTGCCGTTGCACCGCATCCAGGCTCTGCAGCCGCTGCTGCAGCGCGCGTTGCTGGCCGCGCGCGACCTCCCAGGCCTGCACGTGGTCGTGCAGCGCGGCGATCGGTGCGACATCGACGGCGGCGTCTTCGGCCAGTGCCAGCGCCAGCGATTGCAGCGACGGCGCAGCGTCGGCGGCCAGATCGGCGTCGAGCAGGATCAGGGCCGCTGCATGGCGGGCATCGGGCAGCACGATCAGCGCCTGCAGCCGCGGGTCCTCGCTGCCGTCGTGCAAGGCCAGCAGCCGCGCAGCGGACAGGTCGCCCTGCGTGGCGGGAATGGACCAGCGCCCGTGCAGGGCGCGCTGCGGCCATGGCGCGCGGGTCACCGGATACGTCGTCCCCGCATCGCGCGACCCAGCATCGGCCACCTGTACCAGCGCCAGCGGCAGGCGTGCGAACGTCTGCAGCGCGCGCCGCTCGTCATGGCTGTGGTGCCACCCCAGCAACTGCGCACCGGCGACGACCAGCAGACCGTACGCCAGCAACGAGGGCAGCAGGCTTTGCAGCAGTAGGCCGCCATCGCCGTGCAGGCCGACCTGGCGCCACCAGACGAGGAAGCTGCGCGTCTCGCCCAGCCAGTGTGCGCTCGTCCACGGCAGCACCAGCACCAGCATGCCGATCAAGGCCGCGCGCCAGCGCCAATCCGGCAACAGCGGCCGCAGCAGCAGCGCCGGTCCCCAGGCGCGGCGGCGCTCGCGCCGTACCGCCGCCCGCGCCGCGATCCTGGCGTGTGCAGCGAACCGGCGCCGGATCGCGGCCACGGCCTGGTCCACCGCCGGCAGATGCCGCTCGATATCCGCATCGGCCTGCGCCTGGCGCGACTGCGCCTGTTGCACCTGCGCGAGCAGGCGCTGCGTCTGCTGTTGCAGCGACGGCGGGGGCGTCGGCACGGCGGCCGGGATGCCGGACATCAGCGGGGGCGGGCGCAGGTGGTCACCGCGCGCATCTTAGCCCGAGCGCCGGCGGGGCTGCGGTGGCTGGCGGCAGGTTGGATGTTGCCCTTGCTGGACACGGCAGGCTGGCGCGTGAAGCGTTTGCTGCCATTGGAGGACGAATCTTGGAGAAAGATAGGGCGCGAGGCGCACGTGGGGTCTTTAGACCATCGCGGCTTCGTTCGTCGCGGCTGAAGCCGCTTGTGTCAAATAAGGGTCTATCGTTGTAGGTGAGAGCGGAGTGCGGCAGGCCGTTTAGCCGCAGTGCCAGCAAGCACGAGTAGGAGTCAGCGCCGCCGCACTCCGGTTCTCCTGC